>CAZKDZ010000054.1:0-12846 GCA_964551635.1 uncultured bacterium
CCCAGCTCATCCGCACCTCCTGTGCGAAGGTTCGTGCGCCATCCGTTGCCTCCGTTACCGGGTGATCCGGTTCTCTTGCAGCCGCGCGATTGCCGCCGGAAGTACAGGAACGGCTTCTTCAGATTGTCAGCCATGGAAAACCGTCTCCTGCCGGACCAGCGCTTCGATTTCGCGGGCCTCAAGTCCTGCCACCCGTTCCAGTACGTCCCGCGTGTCCGCGCCCACTTTCCGCCCAGCCCAGCGCACGGCGCCAGGCGTTTCCGAGAGAACGGGTACGACGCCCGGCAGCGTGACCGTGCCGAGGACGTCATCCGGCGTTTTCAGCAGCATTTCCCTGGCTTCATAGTGCTTATCGGCGAAAATGTCCCGCAACGTAAATATCCGGGCGGCTGGTACGGCGCTCGCGTCCAGCTTTCGCTCCAGTTCCGTCAGGGGATGCCCGGACGTCCAGTCGGCGACGATTTCGTCGATGTCGTCCTCGTGGCGGGACCTGGCCGTGGGCGTCCGGAAACGTTCGTCTTCGGCCAGGTGCGGGGCGCCCATACAGGCCGTCAGGCGTTCGAATGTCGCGTTGTTGCCGGCGGTGATGTGGATGAAGTCGCCGTCCGCCGTGGGATAGAGATTGTTGGGCGTGCTGTTCGGCAGGCGGGACCCGGTACGCGTGGGCACCGAACCGAGTTCGGCGAATGCCGGGACATGGGGTTCCATGAAGCTGAACGCCCCCTCGTACAGCGCCGCGTCGACAATCTGACCCCTGCCGGTCCGGGTGCGGGAAAAGAGCGCCATGACGGCGCCGAAAGCGGCGTACAGCCCGGTGATGCAGTCCGTAAGGGAGATGCTCACGCGGCTCGGCGGGCGGTCCGGCTCTCCCGTAATCTCCCTGAGGCCGCCCACGGCCTCGCTGGTCACGCCGTATCCGGGTCGATGCCGGTATGGGCCCGTCTGTCCGTATCCGCTGATGCGTACCAGGATAATACCCGGGTTGGCCTCGGAGAGGGTGTCGAAACCCAGGTTCCATTCTTCCAGTCTTCCCGGCCGGAAGTTCTCGACAACCACGTCGGAGGCTTTCGCCAGGCGCTTGATGACATCCTGCCCGTCCGGCGTTCTCAGGTCCACCGAGATGAGGTGCTTGTTGCGCAGAATGCTGGCCGCGTAGAGCGACCGTCCCCGGCTGCGTTTGCCCATCTGGCGCACGGGGTCGCCCGCGGGCGGCTCCACCTTGATGACTTCCGCGCCGAAATCAGCCAGGAGGCGGCCGCAGAACGGCCCGGAAACGGTGCTGCCCATTTCCAGTACGCGACATCCGGTGAGGGGTCCGGCGCTGGGGGACGGTGCCATTTCAGGAGACGGTTGCGGATGGAATGACGACGCAGACGGCGCCGGGAACTTCCACGGGACTGCCAACGGGCTCGAGGGCGCCGGCGCCGGGGTCGATCCGGAAGCAGGAGACCAGGTTGCCGCGCTGGTTGGCGGCGAGGAGAAATTCTCCCCCGGGGTCGAATTCCAGGTTCCAGGGCCATGCGCCGCGCGAGGGCTCGTGGGAAAGCGGCGTGAGCTCACCCGTTTCTCCGTCGATTGACATGATCGCAATGCTGTCGTGCCCCCGGTTGGAACCGTACAGAAAACGGCCGGATGGATGGACCCGGATGTCGGCGCAGAAATTCTCCCCGTTGAAGCCGTCCGGCAGGGCGGAAAGCGTCTGGCGCTCGGAGAGGGATCCTGTATCGGCATCGTAGTCGAAAACGGCGATGGTGCTGTCGAGTTCGTTGATCACGTAGGCGCGGCTGCCGTCGGGATGGAAGGAGATGTGTCTGGGTCCGGCGCCGGCGCGGGTCGAAACGAACCCCTGCCCGGTCGGCTCGATGGTCGCCGAGGATGCGTCCAGTTCATAGCACATGACTTTGTCGATGCCCAGGTCCGCGGAAAACGCGAAACGATGGTCCGGAGAAAGGACGATGGAGTGAACGTGCGGCGCCTCCTGACGACCTGAATCGACGCTGGCCCCTTCGTGCCGGACGATCTGGAAAACCGGTTCGACCCGTCCTTCTTCATCGATCGGCAATGTGCTCACGCTACCCGATCCGTAGTTTCCGGATAGCAGACAGCGTCCGGTCCGGTCCACGCTGAGATAACAGGGAAGATCTCCGCCGGCGTGCTGTTCATTCAGCAGCGTAAGGCCGCCGGATTCCGGACTCATGGAGAATGACTTGATGCAGCCCCCCGGTCTGCCGTCGAATTCATCCACGGCGCAGGCCGCATACAGGAAACGCGCGCCGGCGTCTGCGGCAAGGAAGAAGGGGTTGTGCACGTCCGGCACCTTCGACACGGCTTCGAGTTCACCGGACGACGTATCCAGTCTGAGAATGTGCAGGCCCTCGGTCCGATCGTCTGTATACGTGCCGACGTAGACCGTGACGTAACCGTCGGACTGATCTGACATGTGCCTGGCTCCTGTCATGAATGCGTACGTTGGGGAGAATTCAGACTTGAACGGCGCTCGAAACGGCTGTCTCGAATCACGGTTTTCCGGTGTCTCTGAAATATAGCCGGAAATCGGATGGAATCAAGATTTTTTCGCTGTTTCGTGCACAATTGAACAAACGATGCGTACAATGGACCTCAAACCGGGTGAAGCGCCCCAGCCGCAATCGCAGCACGGCTTGTATTTCCGCCGCCGCGGAATTATCATTAGACGTTGAACCGTTCGCATTCGCAAGGCGATCGTGACAGCGGTTTCGACTGTAGCACGAAATGGCATTTCGCGCACCTCTACCAACCTTCGAGGTCTATTATGGCTACCGGGCTTCTACCCGCAACCAACGCTGACGGTCTGCCGGTTGTGCCGATGACCGACGCGCAGAAGTACATCTTCGATCTGAAAGGCTGGATCTGCCTCCCCGATCTGTTCGACGGGGAGCAACTCGACCGCATCCGGCAGCATCAGATGGACTTTCTCTACCGTCGCGACACGCTTCCGCCGGAGGAACGCGACAACCACGGGGGTCCGTCGCAGGTGCTGCTGGATCATCCTGCGGTTGTCGGGGTGCTCAATGAAATCCTCTCGCATCGCCCGCTGGCCACCGAAGACTGTTACGGGTTCCGGTACGACCACACGTACACCAGCCATCGAACGGCCGGCCACGACAACTTCGCGCCTCACGGCGGCGGCGCCTATTTTTCGTTCTCCGGCAATTCCCACATCTACCAGATGCTGCCCGGGCGGGTCCATTCGGGGCTGACCCGAGTGGTCTGGGAGCTCAACGAGGTGGGTCCCGGCGACGGCGGGACGATGTTTCTTACCGGCAGTCACAAGGCGGCCTTTCCGCGGCCCGAGGAAGTCAGCGGCCGGGAGAGTCCGCTGTGGGAGACCTATACCTGTTCCGCGGGTTCGGCCGTGATCTTCACCGAAGCCCTGTGCCACACGGGGACGCGCTGGAACAACGAGACGCGCGACCGGCTGAGCCTCTTTACGTGTTACAATACGGTCAACGCCAAGTGGGGCAAGGGCTGCCCGGCGCCAGAGGTGATCGACGCGCTGCCGCCGAAACGACAGACGCTGTTCCGCGGGGTCTGGCACGGGATGAGAGAAGTACCCGGCATCAATCAGTACGTCGACGAGGTCAACCGGGCGGTTTAGAGACTGACCTCTCCCCCCCTGCCCCCAAGAAGCGGGTAGACGTAAGACGTAAGAGGGGAGAGATTGCCTGCCTTGTAAGGTTTCTTTTCGTGCCGAAGGCAAGGAGGGAAAACACACCCGGCAAGGATTTCTTCTCCCGTCTCACCTCTACCGTCTACCCGCATTTGGACGACCGGCCTGTCACCCATAGTTCACCCTGCACAAACACACGGGCAACCACATGGGTTGCCCCTGCCATCGGAGGACTCGAAATGAAGGTTGGCATCTACGCTTCGTATTTCGGCAAGGACGAACCCAAGTCGTTCCCTGACGTCGAGTCATTCATCGAACTCGCGCGTGAGCTGCGGCTGGACGTGATCGACTTCCGGGTGGACGTGGGCTTCGGCTCCCTGGACCGCGACTACCTTCGGGGCCTGAAGTTAAAGTGCCTGAAGGCCGGCCTGCCCATCGGCTATCTCGCCTCCGGCGGCCATTTCGTGGGGACGGACGAGGAGTTGCGGCAAAAGGTGGCGCAGGCGAAGGCAGACGTGGAGGTGGCCGCATACCTGGGAACGCCGATGATCCGGCTTTTCTGCGGTGCCCCCGGGGTGGGGGACGCGGGGCGCGAGATCCGCTGCTTCCAGGAAGTGTGCGATTTTGCGTCCGATGCCGGAATTGCCGTGGGCCTTCAGAATCACCCGAGTACGGGCGACAACGTGCTGCGCATTCTGCGGGAAACCGACCGCGAGAACTTCACATTCATCCTGGACACCGGCCAGTGGGTGGGGTCGCCGGGGCTGAATCGCGGCGTGGGCGATCCGGAAGTGGACATCTACGAATACATGGAAAAAACCGCGCCGCACGCGTCCCACGTCCGCGCCAAGATCTACAAGATCGACAGCGGGCGGGAGGAGTGGCTCGATTACGAGCGCATCGTCGGCATTCTGAAATCAGCAGGCTTCAACGGCGTGGTTTCGATCACGTTCGAGGGGCAGGACGTCAACGAATGCGACGACAGGGAAACCTTCCGACTGGCGGCCCGGCACCTGCGTGATACCATCGCCGCTACGTAGACCACGCGTCCCCGGGGATCGCAGGAGATAGCGACAAGCGAATGCGGCGACTGACCGACTACCGTGTCCTCACGTTCGACTGCTACGGCACCCTCATCGACTGGGAGCAGGGCATCTGGGACGCATTGCAGCCGCTGATCATGCGCAACCCGGGCTCGCGCCACACGAGAGACGACGCGCTCAGAGCCTTCGCCCAATGCGAGAGCCGTCAGGAGCGAGCCACGCCCGGCCTTCGCTATCCGGAGTTGCTCACCCGGGTACATGGTCGAATCGCAGAGCGCTTCGACCTGAAAACCGACGACGAACTCGACGCGGCCTTCGGCGCCTCCGTGCCGCACTGGCCCGCGTTCCCCGACACCGCCGACGCGCTGCGAACCCTCAAGCAGCATTTCAAGCTGGTGATCCTTTCCAACGTCCACCGCGACGGCATCGCCGCCTCGAACCGCAAGCTTGGCGTGGCGTTCGACGCCATCTATACCGCGGAAGACATCGGCTCCTACAAGCCCGCCAACGCCACCTTCGAGCACCTGCTCGCCCACCTGAAGTCTGACTTGAGTCTGGATCCCCCGGACGTTCTTCACACCGCGCAGAGCCTCTTCCACGACCACGTCCCGGCACGGAAATTCGGCCTGGCCACCGCCTGGATCGACCGTCAGCGGTTGTCAGAGGGCGGGAGTTGGGGCGCGACCGAGCGCGTGGAAGCGATACCGAAGACTGACTTCGTCTTCTTCTCGCTTGGCGAAATGGCTGAAGCGGTGGAGGGCGGTTGAAACCGGTCTGCCAATGTGTGCTTCTAACGTGCTCACGCACACACGGGATCGTCCACCTTCCAGCGATTGTACGTGGGATCCGCGCTTCTGGCCAGCCGGCTTCTCGCCTCGTGCCACAGCCTCGCCCATTCTTCAGGATCGTGTAGTTCGCTTTCCGGATTCGAGCGGCTGCGGGCGACGAATCCCGGAAACGACCCACGCCCGGTGGGCTGTCCGATGGGGTTGTAGCGCAGGTCGAAACTCCAGCGGATATTGTCGCTGTTATTCGGCAGCGACGAGTGACAGTTCAGCCGGTGGAAGAACAACACGTCTCCGCGTTTCATGGGAAGCACCACGCCGTCTCCCTGGCGCAGCAGCCGGTCCGGAATCTGCAGGCCGAATCCCCGCGACATCGACGCGGTCGCGTGGCAGTGATGCAGCAGTCCCTCCCGATGGCTCCGGGGAATGACCTCCAGGCAGCCGTTCTCGATGGTCGCGTCCCACAGCCCAAACCAGACGGTCAGCATGTTCGTCTCGTCGGCTTCCGGCCGGACGACGCCCGTATCCTGGTGCCAGGGCGTGGCGCCCAGTTGAACGCGTCCCGCATCGTTGACCGGGCACAGGCGCTCCGGCGGCTTGAGGCGGACGTGCTGCACGGGATTGGAGTAGATCTCGGGTCCGATCAGGGATTCCACGGCATCCAGCAGCTTTTCATTTCGCAACAGATGGAAAACCGCAGGCCCCACCCACATCGGCGTATCCGCCTGCACGTTCTTCTGCGGCAGTGAAAAGTCGAAATACTGTGCGTGGACCTTGCCCGACTCCGCGTAAATCTTCGTCAGCCGGTCCCCGAACGGCAAGTCATCGTACGGCGAAGCAATGTCTCCGTTTTCGTACAGTTCGCAGGCAAGCCGGTCCAGAACACCCGTATACTCCTCGATTACCGGATCCAGATCCGCTTCAGGGTCGAACAATCCTCGGACGACCAGATACCCCTGCGCCTCGAACTCCGCAACCTGCGCTTCAGTTAGATGAGCCATTTCCGCGAATCCCTTCAACTCGTTCGCCACGTTTCAATTCCCACACGTTCCGTATCGGATGCCCTTAGCCGTCCCCGCTATCGAATATACGCCGGCGGCCGCTTTTTGGGAAGGTCGAAAATCTGGCAACTCCGATGTCTGCCATACATGTACTTGCAGTCGCAAACGTAGAGATATAGTCTCCAAGTTGCAGCGAATTGGAAGAAAAGGGAATCCAGTCAATCGCAGGGCGGTCTCCACGCGCTCGCTAATTCAGATAGCCACATGGTCTTACTACGTTGATACACTTGACACATTTCCGTACGTATTTTATCCTTTAAATTCGCCAGTAAGTTCATCTGCAGCGTCGGGTGCCCTTCCCGCGACCATTGCCAGAGATTCGCTTCCTTTCTTGCTGCACACTGAATTATCCGGGCTCGTTGTATGTGGGTAGCTTCGATCCTGGTTGACCGACTCATAACACGTCTGACTTACTTTGTCGAAAAATACGAGTCGTAAGGTACGAGCGCGGCTGCCGGCACGGATGTCGGCGCCGTCTTAAGGATCCAATATCAACTACAAAGGAGTTGCCGCTTGCCACTTGCGAACCGACCTGCACCCCGTTTTTCGCTGCAAAAATGCGCGTTTGTTTTTGCGTTGGTAATATGCGGGTCGATATTGGGTCTGGGTGTGCTGGCGCGGTTTTCCGCGGGGTCTGTCGTGGACGACGCCTTTATGTTCGTGCGATACGCAGACCTCGTGCTTTCGGAGGGAAGGCTGGCGTGGAACCCCGGTGGCGAGGCGACCTACGGGCCCACAAGCCTTTTGTACCTGGCCGTAGTTGCGGGCGTGCGGATATTCGCTACGGAAAATGCCGCCTTCACCGCCGCACTTTCCAGTCTCACTGCTGGTCTCTGCTTCCTGGGGCTTTTTTTCGGACTCATCTGGCGGTATGCGGATGCTCCTCGCAGGGGTAAGCGATTATTGATTCTGGCGGCCTTTTTTACCATTGCGGCTTCGGCACACGATGTAGCCAGCCATTTTGTCAGCGGTATGGACACAACTTTTGCGCTGGCTTTTTTAACGGCCTATATCTGGATTGGAAAGTCGAACGAAAGCGCGTGGAGCCGGGCAGGGAGCCTGTGGATGGGTCTTTGGGGCGGGCTGGCCTTTTTTGCCAGGCCCGATCTGCTGATCTATTCGTTTATCGTACCCGCGTCGATAGTCGTCTTCGGATCGGACTCCACGAGGGTGCGACATGGGTTGTGGATTCTGGGCCTGACGGCTGCGGTGGCCGGCGGGCAGGCCTGGTTTGCTTCCGCCTGTTTCAATTCTCCGCTTCCCCTGTCGTTTTACGCAAAGGGGCTCACCCTGTACAGCAGCTATTTCATTGAGCAGTACCGGCTCGTCCCGTATGTAGAAGGGTTGTCCTATCTGGCCTCCTACTGGTATCTGTTTCTGATTATTGGGTCAGACCTGGTGTTCAATTTTCGAGCATGGCGGTCCAGCGTTTCCGCGGTTGACAAGGGACTGCTTGTGGCCACCTGTCTGTTTCTCATGTATTACCTGTTGTTTGTATTGCAGATAATGCCGTCGCCACAGCGATTTTATTATCCGACCCTTCCTGCGCTGCTTTATCTGGCTGCGCAAGGCGCCGTGCGGCTCGTCGCCAGGATACCCGAGACCGTTCGACGTGAGATTACGGCGGCCGCAACTCCGGTTCACGTGTTTTTGGTGTTCCTGATGCTGGGCTGTCTCTTACCGAGCGCTTTGACCGTAAGCAAAGGCGTGGGCTCCAGGGTATACCGGGGGAACCTGCTGAATTTCGACATATATGACAACTACAGGGAGCGGCTGTCCTCCTACTGGTTCGGCCTGGATGTGTTTTCGCGCCTGCCCGACGATCTGGTAATCGCGACCACGGAGGTGGGATGCCCGGCCGCGATGAATCCGGAAAAGCAGATTGTGGATCTCACGGGTTTGAATGAGACGGAGTTTGCGCACGAGGGGTTTTCCGCGGACCGGCTATTTGAGACCTACCGGGCGGATCTGATTTATATGCCGAATCCCCATTACAGAGGGATGATCGAACAGATTGTGAACCACCGGCATTTCGTGGAGAACTACGCGCATTTTCCCGCGTCGACGCTGGGGGCGGGCATGGGTATCGCGTTGCGGCGGGACAGCGAATATTATCCGCCAATGCACGATATCATCAGCAGCCGCACAGGGCGCGAAGCGAATTGACCCTACCCATAACATACGGTCGGGTCCTCCGGATACAGTGAATGGCACCGCTTCTTCAGCGATACCGTTCTGCCGATCGTTGCGCAATCATGTGGCAATCAATGTCATGCTGAGGAAGGCGGTTTGAAGGTGGGGCGGACATTCCTGTCTGCCCGCATCGCCAGCCCTATCGCGTAGATGTCGCACTCACAGGCATTTAAAACGTGGGAATGGAAATGATTGGCAGATTCCTCATAGCGCTGTCTGTCGTCACGAACTTCTGGGCTTGCGGAAGCGATTCGGTGATGATGCCGGACCTTGAACGGGGTCTCCACGAGGTTGGAAATCTGACTCGACCCCGGAATCTGCATGTCGCGACACTATTGCAGAATGGCAAGGTCCTGATTGCCGGCGGCAACGCGGCGCTACCTCCTGCCGGAGGAGGTGTTATAGAGCAGGATCTTCTTGTCAGCGCGGAGATTTTCGATCCTGAAACCGGGGTCTCAACGCGAACCGGAAACATGAACGCCGGTCGCAGCAGGGACGATGGAATATTGCTTCCCGACGGTCGGGTTCTGATTATATCCAGTTTTTTTCCTAACCTCCCCATTGAGATGTATGATCCTCATTCCGGCAGATTCGACGCCGTTGCAGACGCACCCTTTACATTCGGGATCGAGACTGCCACCGTGTTTCCCAACGGAGAGGTCCTTTTAATCAGCGGCCACCCCGGGGGTGGACGATGGCGTGTTTTCGATCCCGCTACAGGCACACTTTCCGACACATTCGCGATGGACCATCCAGGAATTTTGCATACGGCGACTTTGTTGAAGGACGGCCGCGTGCTGATCGTTGGAGGAAAACCTATCGTAGGGGAATGGCTGCCGGGACAGAATTTCATATATGATCCCTCGACCGAAGCCTTTTCAAATGCAGGCAGTCTGCAGGTCGACCGCATACTTCATAAGGCGTTGCTCCTTCAGGACGGCAGGGTACTGATCGTCGGCGGCGAAAGTCGAGACGGGCGTCGCGCACTGACGGTCGAGATCTACGACCCCGAGACAAACACCTTCTCGTCCGCCGGAACTTCCGTAATGGATCCCTTAGTCGCACTGCTGCTGCCGTCCGGCAGGGTGTTTTTCATCCACCGGGTCAACGGCAATATCGCACTGTACAATCCGGACACTCACGTATTTTCACCTACGGGACACAGTATAGGACCGTGGCGATCCGGGCAGACGGTTACGCTCCTCGATGACGGGCGCGTCCTTATCACCGGCGGATTGAAGACGACGGATGGCGGTCATTCTCCTGAGTCGATTACGGATCAGATTTTCATCTTTACGCCTTAACCCACATAGCTCTCAAAACTGGCAAAGGGTGTTCGATAACCC
The DNA here is from genome assembly GCA_964551635.1 of uncultured bacterium. Lineage (GTDB taxonomy): Bacteria > Latescibacterota > UBA2968 > UBA2968 > JAAXHE01. The sequence goes on from CAZKDZ010000054.1 coordinate 10,078, forward strand.
ATCGACGTGCTGACCTCCCCATCACGTTTGCATCGAAACGACCAATGGCCAGGGAGACGTTTGTGCTTTCGACAGCGGGATTCAGGGCATCCGCCAACGCGTTTACGTCCCCTTTTCCGTCCTATTCGGACGTCACGTATTCGTGTGGCTACGTCTCTCGATGCGTAACCGCTTCCCGCCAGGGGGCGCTGTCGATCAGACTATTAAGCCTCGGCGGCATACTTTACTCACGGGAGTTGACAGGCAGACTGCAAAATTCAATACACAATTGGCTGGCTCCTACGACATCTTGCACGCCCCGCGAATGCGCAAACGTCCCAATCACTCCTCCATTAGGAGGTAGCGAACGTCGCATTCCAAGATATTGATTTCGACGACTGTGCTGATTTAAAGCGGGCGGTTCGCGAACCGCCCCTACAGGGTTGTGGTTTCCGATGGGATGTGGTCTGCCGAATCCGTAGTGTGCCGTATCGGATTACTGTCCCATGCGGGCTGAAATGCCTTTCTCCATGACACCGTCAATTCTTGCGGTTTGGGATCGGTTACGGATTCTCCAGTTATTTTGTGTTCCGGCGTCGGACACTGCGCGGTGCGAGAGTATATCGGGCTTGACTGACAGTTGCATCCGGATTCTCAATATCCGAATCCCACGATTTCGGATTGTGGACGATATACTCGAGAACGCGGTCCCGTTCTCTCTCATTACGTATAACATGATCGTAGAAGCTACGTTGCCATAGAACCCGACCGGTTGTACTGTGTAATATGTTAACACGTTTGGTAGAGATTGTTTTGAACGCTCCAATGAGGCGTCCCAGGGGCTTGCGAGACCGCGCGGATGTCTTCACATGACACGCATCCAGTTCTGTAATCATGATGATGCCGTGCAGGTGGTTCGGCATGAGGATGTAGCCGTCAAGTTTCACGTAGGGATATCGTTTTGCAATCCAATTCCATGCGTCCACGACTAGCTGGCCTGTCGCGTTCAGACGCATTTCACCGCCTGTGACATCGCCAAACCAGGATTTGCGATCGCGGGTAACAACGGTAACGTAGTACGCGCCTGGCTGCGAGTAGTCGTATCCCTTGAGCCTGACGGACCTGCGGGTATGGATATCGGGGTTGTATAGGAGGGTCAATTACGTGTGATCCTCGACGGGAAGTTCAACAACGGTTATCACCGATTTCGTAGGGGCGGTTCGCGAACCGCCCGTGTGGGGTGGTGGATGAATTCAGGGCTTGATTTTCCGCGCACTTATCTCATTTAATAAGATCATCGGTAAAAAAACCAATTGCTTATCCCACTGATTCCATTGCCGAATAGCATTTGGTGAATATGGTTGCTCTACCTCTCACGCCACCGCCCACCCCGCGGACAGGGCTTCCGCCTGTTCGATCACGGTCTGCGTCGCCTTCTCCTGCTTATCCGGCGGATATCCGTGCTTGCGAAGGATGCGCCTGACAAGACGTCGAAGGTTTGCTCGGACGTTCTCCCTTAGCGTCCAGTCGATGGTCACGTTTCCACGGACCGTGTCCACGAGTTGCCTCGCGATGTCGCGCAGTGTGTCGTCGCCAAGCACCTTCACCGCGCTGTCGTTCGTCTCCAGCGCGTCGTAGAAGGCCAACTCGTCCTCCGAAAGCCCCAATTTCTCGCCCCGTTCGTTGGCCTCCCGCATTTCCTTCGCCAGTTCGATCAATTCCTCGATCACCTGCGCCGCCTCGATCGCGCGGTTCTGGTATCGTCGCAGTGTCTCGTCCAGCATCTCCGCAAACGAACGGGCCTGCACGACGTTTTTTCGACGCCTGGTAGAGACCTCGCCCCTGAGCAGTTTCTGCAAGAGTTCCACCGCGAGGTTTCGGTGTGGCATCCCGCGCACCTCCGCGAGAAACTCGTCCGACAACACGGAGATGTCCGGCTTGTCCAGTCCCGCTGCGGCGAAGATGTCTATTACACCTTCAGACGCCACGGCTTTGGAGACGATCTGTCGGACGGCGAGGTCCAATTCTTCCTGGGTATGTGTCTCGCCTGCAGCCCGCTTTGACAGTGCCGCTCTCACGGCCTGGAAAAATGCCACGTCGTCGCGTATGCGCGTCGTCTCGTCGTGGGGCACGGCAAGTGTGAACGACTGGGACAGCTCTCGCACCGCGTTAATACAGCGCTCTTTGCCGTCTTCCTGGGCGAGAATGTGTTCCTGTGCTGCAGGAAGCAGATTCAGACGTTCCGTTGGCGTGCCTGCGGTCCAGGCAGACCAGTCGAAGCCGTGAAACAGACCGCAACACACCTCGTATTTCTCCAGCATGACCGCCACGGCTTCCTTCTTGTCCAGGGCCGTGCTGCCCGTGCCGCCGCTCTGGGTGTACGTATTCAGAGCTTGTCGCAAATCCTGCGACAATCCGAGATAGTCCACCACCAGCCCGCCGGGCTTGTCCTTGAACACGCGGTTCACCCGGGCGATGGCCTGCATCAGCCCGTGGCCGCGCATCGGTTTGTCCACGTACATCGTGTGCAGGCTTGGCGCGTCGAAACCTGTCAGCCACATATCCCGCACGAGTACGACCCGCAGTGGATCGGCAGGATCCCTGAACCGGTTCGCGAGCGCTTCCCGGCGAGGCTTGTTGCGGATATGCGGCTGCCAATCGAGCGGGTCGGACGCGGAGCCGGTCATCACGACCTTTATCGCTCCCTTGTCGTCAGCGTCATCGTGCCAGTCAGGCCGCAGACGGACCATTTCGCGGTAGAGGTCGATGCAGATGCGCCGGCTCATGCAG
>CAZKDZ010000055.1:0-14568 GCA_964551635.1 uncultured bacterium
GGGTGCGACCATCAGCCCAATCCTCTCGCTCCGAAGCAAATCGGGCACGCCGCCCACACGAGTGGCAACCACGTAACATCCGCTTGCCACCGACTCCAGCAACGCAACCGGCAACCCCTCGTGATGTGAAGACAGCACCGAGAGATCGAGGGAACCGTATATCCGCGCCATGTCGTCTCGAAAACCCGTAAACAGGACTCTGTCCCCGAGTCCTGTCTCTCGCGCCACGGACTCGAGTTCAGCCCGCAACTCACCGTCGCCAATTACGACAAACCGTACATCCGGCAGCGCCTCAGCCACCAGTGCGGCGGCAGACAGGAAGATGTCGACGCCCTTGATAGGCACAAGCCGCGCCACAATACCGACAAGCCTCGTCGAGGGACCGAAACCCAGTTCCTCGCGGAAACCTGCGTTGCCCCTTTTCCTGTTAAGAAACGGTTCCAGATCCACACCCAAAGGAACCGTGCGGATTCGGGAAGGCGTCGCGACACGGTCAGCCAGGAGTTCATCGCGTTGAAGTTCCGAGACGGCAACCAGAACGTCGGTGCGGCGTGCCAGCAGCCTCTCCACAAGCAGGATCAGGCTGGTCTTCCAGGCCGAAAAATAGCCTTTGAAGACCAGACCGTGAAACGTATGCAGCGTTACCGGTACCCCGGCCAGCCAGGCAGCGATGCGCCCGACTACGCCTGCTTTCGACTTGTGGGTGTGGACAATCTCGGGGCGAACACGCCTCAACAGACGATACAGTGCGACGAGTACCCGAAAATCGCGAATCGGTACGATCGCCCGGCTGAACCCGCGCAACTCCAGGGGTTGAATTCCGGAACGGCGGATAACGTCACTCATCTCGGCTTCGCCGGGCGCGACCTGCCCTTTGACCACGGTGGAACGATAACCCCGGGACTCCAGCGCCCTGGAAAGAAAGAGCAGATAGGGAGTTGGGCCGCCAACATTAAGGCGATCGATAATTTGAACCAGTTGAATCGGCGATTGTGCCGGCAAAGGATCAGCCGGCGTGCCGACTCCACAGGTGAAACCACCATGATCGGATTGGATAAACGGGCTCCGACGCCGGAATCAGCGTTTCAAATATAAACACCCTGCGATAAACCGGCAATGCAAAAGTTATTTCGAAATTATAAGTGCTTCGAATAGATGTGTGCGGCCGACCCGGACGATACCCGCTCAGAACTATACCCGGGCCGCCGAATTCAGGATCCGCAACAGCCTCCGGCTGCTCCGGTTCAGGGAATAACACGCTTCCATTTTTTCCCGTCCGGCCTTGCCCAACCGACGCCGAAGCGCACGATCCTGAATCAGCCGATCCAGACAGGACACCCATTCGTCGTGGGTGCCTGCACAGAAGCCGTTGACGCCGTCCTCGACGATTTCGCGGTTTATGCCCACCGGACTGCTCACGGCAGGAATACCCATTGAGAGGTACTGCAGCAGCTTGTACCCGCCCTTGCCCCGGGTCCACGGATCGTCTGGCAGCGGCATCAGGCCGATATCGAAGCCGCGCATGTCCTGAACCTCGGTTTGCAGGGACCACGGGCGCCATTCCATCGGCACGGCATCGGTGCGAAAACCGCCCTCTCCGATCAGGCAGAGCCGGAGATCGGGGTGCCGGACGCCCAACGCTGCCAAAGGCTCACGGATCAGCTCCAGATACGGGGCGGACGTGTAGCTTCCAATCCAGCCGAGAACCACGCCGTCGCATTCCTCGACTGCTCTGCCGGGCGAATACCGCTGAGTGTCGATCGGACCGGTGATGATTGATACCCTGGGGCAATACCGTTCGGCATAGGCGGCCGTGTAGGTGTTTTCGACGACAGCCCCTGATGCCGCCCGAAGCATCCGGGCCAACCCTCGCGAGTGGTGCCATGTCCGGAGCCGCGCTATCAAGTCTTCACCGGGCGCCTCGGTGGTAAAGATCGCGTCGTCGAAATCGAAGATGACTTTCTTTGAAAAAAGCCGCAACAGCCAGGCGACAGGTGCGCTGAAAAAAACCCGCTGCACAAACACAACGTGGTACCGGGACGCCGACCCGAGGGTGCGCAACCCCGCCAGGAGCGAGCGCCACCAGACCCAGGCATAGTGGATCAGGCGCCCGACTCCTCTCCTTGAGTACGTCCAGGTGGAAATCCGATCGGGCAATACAACCGATACGTCGGCCTCTACGCCATTGGCTCTAAGGAAGGGGAGATAGTCGAACACGCGCGTACGACTGGCGGCGAACCGGGGCCCGGTGAGCGCGACGAAAAAAACTCTCAAGGCAGGAAGACTCCTTAAATATAAAGACAGGTATTCGGGGAATCAATGGAAAACGGCGCGTCGACGGGGAACCCGACATCAGGCAGCAAGCCACGACTCGGCCGGTTCCCGTTCGAGAAGATCGAACAACCTGCGATTTTCGTCGTGGTAGAGTCCGTGCAGATGCCGAAGGACGGGCTCGCTGGGGCGATAATCGACCTCCGGCAAGAGGCGCCCAAGAACGCTTGTCACCGGAGACAGGATCGGCAAGTAATAGCGGGCGATCAGATGCAATTTACAGGCGTCGAACCGGTTGACCTTCTGCGCCATTCCCGAAAACTGAAAGCCGTCGTCAATTTCCAGAAATGCACAGACCTTCTTCAGGCCCTCGCCCGGTCGCTTGACGATATCCTCTTCAAAAAGAAGTACCAGGATCTGATCCCGTCTGAAAAGATTCAGATAAGCGGTGAGCAATGTAAAGAACCGCCCCATCTCGAAAACTCCGAACCCGTCCAGCAGGTTGGATTTCTCGCCCGCCAGGAGATCGTCCATTCGATGCAGAGGCGAAATCCGGCCGGTCCTGATCAGATGCTTTGCCGCCGAGACCGCCCGGTCCACCGGATTTTTGAGGGTAACGATCAGTCTCACGTCGGGCAAATGTTCGTGGATATGCCGGTGTACGTCCGGCAAGTGACCTTCACCTCCACGTCCGTCGGCCCAGAAATAGTCCGGCGTTTTCTCGCCAACCCGTCTTCTGTCTTGCGCTCCTGCGAAATGGCTGCTATACCATTCCATCCCCTTTTCGTAATTCCCGGCCTTGTCGAAGAAATGAATCTCCCGATCGGCCATGTACACCTCGGGGTGCTGCCGAAGCATGGCGGCCAACCACGTCGTTCCGCACTTCTGCGCGCCGATAATCAGAAAATCCGGCAGTCGCGACATGTTTGAATCCTTCCAGCCCATTGAGAAAGTCCATCCGGTCCGCGGCCGCAGTCAATGAGTTGTCCGGCCTCCCGATCGGCTACTCTCCGGCAATTAACCTCAATTCGAAAAAAGACAACAGTCAATTTACCACAAAAAGCACAAAAGGCACAGAAGGGGATGGTGCGAAAACGGGGTTTCGAGGTCGTTCAAATGCATGAAAACTCCATTCACCTCCAGCGACCTGAAGTATCCGGGACCCTTGACGTCAGTTCGCCTTTGTTCTTCTGTATATATTCGACATTCAGGTCCCCGGATAATTGCGAATCAAAGTAAACAAACAGCTTCTAACGCCGAATCGATCCGGCCAGGCGCAATGCCTCCGCCGCGGTCTTCTTGGAGAAAAAACGTAAAGCGAGCGGGTAGGCAAACGCGCCCGCAACCACGCAGGACGCAATCAACGCGGCATCGGACAAAACGCCAGTCGCCAGCCACTTGTAACCGGCCACCACCCCCGTCATCAGTACGCAGCCCAGCGCACCGGGATACAACGCCCTGAGGTATGCTCCAAATGAGATTCGCGCCATCCGGTTCACGATTCCCTGCGAGGCCGCGGTCAGGACCAGCACGCCGAGGCTTACCGCAAGTGCGACTCCCGTTATCCCCCCGGAGATGCCGAACCACAGTGCCGCGAGCATAAAGACGGCGCCGGCGATATTCCATATCAACGCAAGACCGGTACGGCCCAGGGCTGAAAAGACCAACCCGGCGGGGGACGCGACAGAACGAAGCGCTCCGGCCGGACTGAGTACCTGAAGTACCACCGCCGCGGGAGCCATCTCGGGATCAAACAGCAATACGAGCCCGGGATGCGCAAGAAGGAAGAATCCTGCCATAATCGGAAACACGAGCACGGCGACGTACTTCACAGTGGAGAGATAGGCCCGGCCCAGCCGGACGACGTCATCCTGAAGAGCGGAGAAGGCCGGAAACGTCACCTTTGCAACCGCCTGAACCACGCGGGTCTGCGGAAATGCGATGAGGCGATACGCCAGTCCGTAGTAGCCCAGCGCCTCGATCCCAAGGAATCTGCCGATCAGCAGATAGTCCAGATTTTGCTGAACATAGCCCACCAACCGTGAACCTGTCCACTTGCCTCCAAACCCGATCAATACCCGGGCATCCACGATATTGAAGGAACGGACAGGGTTGATAGGGCAAAAAATCCAGGGACCCAGACCCAGAACCGCATGGCGGACCACAAAGGCCCAGACGAGACTCCACACCTCGTAGCCCCACAGGGCCAGCGCCACCATGGTAATTCCGCTTGAAAACGCCGCGCAGACATCCAGAATCGCCAATTGTCCGAAACGAAACGTACGCTCCATCCGTGCCCGGGGAACGGTTCCAACGCCCGCGAATACCAGCACCGACGCCATAGCCGGGAGAACTGCGGAAACCTGTGGATCATGAAAAAAAAGTCCGCCCCAGAATCGGGCGGTCAGATAAAGTAGGGCTGCCAGCGGACACGAGATGATCAGGCCCATCCAGAACGCCGCGGCGAGATGCGCTCCGTGCGCATCTCGCTTCTGAATAAGGGCTCTCCCGAGGCCCATTTCCGAGGCCAGAATCCCCACTCCCACAATCGTGCCTGCCGCGACCTCCGTACCGAAAGCCCTGGACGGTTCGCTCAGATGCCGCACCGCCATCCCCAGCGCGCCCACCTGAATCAGATAACCGCAGCCCTGTGCCAGGCCGGTCCACGAGAAACCCCGGACGGTTGCGCGACGCAGGTCGGTCATCCGGCCGCTCCCTTGGAAGCTGTCTTAAAACCCCCAGCGGTCTTCGCGCGGCTGCAAAAGCGCCGGTCGGCGTTGGTCAAATCCACCCGTCGTACGAGATCGAGGCTGCGCTTGCTCGCCTCTCATAGCCGGATTTGCCCGCCTTGACCGACACATTTTCGCTCGCGCTCGGGACTCGCCGGGAATATTAAAGCAACTTCTCATGCGGTCTCCACTCGGGCCAATCGCACGCCGGTCCATACCGCCGCCACAATCACAAAAACGACAATTGTAAAGCAGATCACGGCCGGCACGACGGCCGCCACGATTCCGCACAGGGCCAGAATCCCGCCGGCAACGTGAATACGCCGTACCGCGCCCTGGACGGAATATCCCATACCGACCAACCGCTGCGCGACGTGGTCCCGGCTTGCCCGCATAACCGGCAGGCCCTTCCTACGCCTCACAATACACAGGAAGACGGCTTCGAAACAGGGCACCCCCAGCACAAGTATCGTGCATAATTCACCCTGCACGCCCGGCATCGCTCTGGAAATCTCGACTGACATCGCGCCGAGTACGAATCCTGCGAACAGACTGCCGGCATCGCCCATATAGACCCGGGCGGGATGGGCATTATATACCAGAAACCCCAGAAAACCTCCTGCCAGGCTGGCGCCCAGTATCACTACCGGCGCCGCACCGCCTACCAGCCCCAGACCCGCAAGCCCAATCGATGCAATGGCTCCGGCGCCCGCGGAGAGGCCGTCCATCATATCCAGGACGTTGAACGCGTTACACATCCAGACCAGCCATACGCAGGTCAGTACGGCGTCGACGACGGTACTCCCCGTCGTGTCGAACCGGAGCCCGCTCCCAGCCGCAATGACAACCGTGAAGATCTGAGACCCAAGCTTCTGAAAGGGCGATAGAGGCCATTTGTCGTCGAAGAATCCGATTGTGCCCATTCCAAGCGCGCCGATCCAGAAGCCAGCCGGAAACGACAGCGGCGCAAAGGGAAGCAGCAGCAGGGTTGCGATCGCGATGGCCACGCCGCCGATGGGAGGAACCGACTCCGCACCGTTTCCGCCGCCGGAATTCAACCACGAGCCGCGCAACGCCGCGGCACGAAGAAGAGGTGTCAGCAGGAGGGCGCTTCCGAATCCGAATGCGAGAAACAGAGCGGAGGACAACACGTCGTACTTCCCGATTGCGAGCGGGATCGGCGCAGGCGTCCCGTCATCTGGGTTGAAAGCTCCTAACAGCGTCGATAACCTGAGCCACATCTGAGTTTGTCATGGCCGGATAGAGCGGAAGCGTCACCAGCTCACGCCACACCGACTCGGTTACCGGCAGCGCACAACGATACGGTTCGTGGATCGGATAGAAATGGTTCGGATAATAGTGTACGCTGGAATCGACGTCCCGCCCGTGCAGATGGGCGACCAGATTGTCCCTGTCCGCAACGCGCGGCACGTAGGCATGGAAGGCGCTGCTTGCGTACGGCGCAATCCCGGGCGTCCGAAGCCACGCAAGATCGGAAAACGCCTTGTTGTATTGCAGGACAATCTCCCTTCGCTGGGCGTTGGCCGACTCCAGCCTCGCCAGCTGGACCAGCCCGATTGCCGCATTCAGATCGTTCATATAGAACTTGTGACCGACTTCGGTCACTTCGTACAACCAGCGTTTCTGTTGGGGCCCTGCCGTAAACCGGTCCCAGGTGCCCTGCGGGATGCCCATCCAGCTGAGCCGCTTGAGTCGTTCGGCCAGCTGCACATCGTTTGTCGTCAGCATACCGCCGTCGCAGGTCGTCAGATTCTTCTGCGCCTGGAAACTGAAACACCCGATCGTTCCCAATCCGCCGGCCATCCGTCCTTTGTACCGGGCGCCGCAGGCATGGGCGGCATCTTCCACAACCGGAATGTCGCGGGAGGCGGCTATTTCCAGAATCGGATCCATGTCGCAGGGGTGGCCGCTGTGATGCACAACCATAATTGCGGCCGTCCTGTCCGATATCCGCCGCGCGACGCAATCCGGGTCCAGGTTCAAGGTTTCGGGATCGATGTCGCAAAAAACCGGAGTGGCCCCGTTCTGCAGAATGGCATGGTTGGTGGCGACGAAGGTCATGGATGTCGTGAGGACATCGCGGCCCTCCACGCCCAGCACCCTGAGCGCCAGCAGCAATGCCGACGAGCACGAATTCACGCTGACTGCATATGACGTCCCGATATACTCGGCGAACCGTTTTTCGAAGGCTGCCGCCTTCGTACCTGCCCCCACCCAGCCGGACAGCATCACCTCACGAACCGCCGCTACTTCCTCTTCGTCGAAACAGGCCCGCCAGATGGGAATCATGAAATCTCCTTCGGACCCGTACATCCCCACCGGGATCTGAAGCCGCCGCGACCTTTAGCGCCCCGGGTCAGGATCCGCCTGTACGCCTTGAGCCTTGGTCCGGCTTCCTTCCTGAATCCGGGCAATAAAAACAGACCTCCCCAGAGAAGCGTCCTCAATACCATCTCCGGAAACGTCAGTGCGGCCAAAAGGCGGCCAGCCTGATCACCCAGGTGTTTTTTCATAACATAGAGATGACTCGCCACGCCCTCCACGAGCATCCGTTCGAGCGCCTTCTTTGAACTCCCGCCTCCCGCATGGAATGCGCAAGCCTCCGGCAGATAGGCCACGTACCACCCGGCCCTACCAAGCCTGAGGCAGAGGTCAACGTCTTCATAATACATGAATATAGCGTCGTCCATACCGCCGACCGCGCAGAAAGCGCTGCGACGCATAAGGAAACAGGCACCCGTCACCCAGCCGACCGAAGTCGGTCGGCGTGAGACCCGGCAGCCGAATTTAAGAAATGGAAGTACAAGATGCAACAGGAATTTACGGCAGATTTCGCCAGCCAGCCGGGGCGCCCGACCAAAGGACCGCTGCGGCCGGCCTCGCGCGTCGACAAGCCGCGGCCCCACCACACCGACCCGGTCGTGGGCTTCAAGGTGATCCAACAGGCGCTCAACCGCGTCCGGCGCTACCGTCACGTCCGGGTTCAGGACGAGAATGTATGGAGCGTTGCCCAGTTGCACGCCCCGGTTGACGCCGCTGCCGAACCCGAAGTTCCCCCCCGTCTCAACCAGCCGCACAGTGTCGTCAAGGGTGTCCAGCGCGTCGGGACTGCCATCCGAAGACGCGTTGTCCACCACAACCACCTCCATCGGCAGGCGCTCAGTACCTGCAATCAGGCTCGCGACGCACCTGCGGAGGTCGTCACCCGAGTTCCAGTTCACCACGACCGCCGTCACCGCCGGTTTCATCCGCCTCTCCATCCAAACGGGCCAGAATGCCGAGAAAACACGCATGCCAGAAAATCAGCCGGTTGCCCATCATCGTATTATCGCTGACAATATACACCAGCAGCGCCGCGTAGACCGCAAGAAATGCAACGCAAAACCCTTTCAGTTGCGGATCGTCGGTGCGGCGAAACATGCCGTAGGCGATCCGTAGTCCCCTGACAAATATCCAGAGAAAAGCGATCACGCCCACAATTCCCATTCGCATCATAATCGTCAGATAGGTATTGTCTACGCCGCCGGACGTGAATACATAGGGTCGGGAGTACTCGTCGATTCTCAGATAGGAGATCGTGGTTCCGTGTCCCCCACCCAGTAACGGCCGCTCCCATATCTTCTCCAGCGCCAGCGCATACGCCAGCAGACGCCCCTGGATCTCCAGGTCACCCTCGGTTACGGTACGCCGTAAACGATGAGCCGCGATGTCCTCCACGCCCGCGCCGGTGAACTCCTGAAAATAGTAGCCAAGGCCCAGCAGCAAAACTGGAATCAGCAACAATATCAGAAGCCGCCGTCCTCGATGCCTCCCACGGTCCAGTAGAACCAGCCCCCCCACGCAGAACAGACCGAACAACAGGCTGCCCCACATCGCGCGTCCCATCGTGACAACCAGCGCTAGGCCGATGGGAACAAGAAGAAGGCCACCAACGGTGCGCCGAACCGGCGACGTGTCGTAAAGGAAAGCCGCCGCGAGAACCAGAACGCCCATCGGCAGCAGCAGCCCCTCCCGCCTGGCTACACGGTAGAAAGCTCCCGCGTACGAGAGATCGACGGTCCGGACGAATTCAATAAGGTACTCCACCCCCACGACGGCCGCGGAAATCACCAGCACTGCCAGAAACATCCCGCGCCTGCGCAGGTCGAAAAAGCCCGTTACAACGAAGAACAGCACGTAGTAAAGAGGATATCGCACGTCCCTCATCACCTGCCGAACGTCCTGCCCGTAAATCAGACCCAGCCCGATCGAGGCCACCACCAGCCCGAGAAAGACCAGCATCGGTCGATCCAGCCGGGTGCGCCGCCAGCCCAGCTTCCGTTCCTGCAGCCAGGCGACGAACGCCACTCCCGATACCACCAGGAACAGCGCCTCGCAGAAGTGCAAATTCCCGGGTAACATCAGATGGTCTTCGTAAAACTCGGAGGAGATTACGGAGGAGATAAAGCAGAGATACAGGAGCGCGGAAGTTACCGAGGTCATTAGCGCGATACCGGAAATCACAATCAGGCTCACGGTAACTACCGGAATGACCTCGCCGAAACGCCAGGCGGGCAGCACAATCAGCGCGAGTTGCGCGAGGCACAGGGCCGGGATCATCCATCGTTCGTATAACCGCGCGGTCGACCCGCCAGATTCCATCGCCATCGGTCCCTTTTCCATTCAGCTTCTCAGAAAAAGTTGAGGTCGAGCGTGACGCGCAGGTCGTGGATGCCTCCATCCCCGCGCCTTCCGCCCTCAAGGGGTACGTTGCTCCCTCGCGTCAGCAGGTAAGTCGCAGAGATCACGAGATCGGAGAACGGCTCCAGGACGAGGTCAACGCCTGCCTGCGACCGCTTCTCCACCGTGCCGCTCAGGAACTCCCGAACCGCGGGATCCTCCGGCCGGCGACCCAACCGCGCATCTCCTCCCACATTCGTCAGCGTGCCGTCCGAATTCTCGATGTTCTCTCCAAGACGCGTCCTGTCGAAGCTGAGTGTCACAGAAACCGAGGGAGAGAACCGGTGCGTCAACCGGGCCCAGAACCGGTCTGAATTCGGGCCGGTGGGATAACCCAGGAGCGCGTTGAAATGCGTGTACGCGTTGATGTTGAACCTGTGAGAATACACGAACGGTTCGATATGCACGAACTCGGCTCGAAAATCCGTATCCCGCAGCCCGAACGCATCCGTCCAGAACACGCCCGCCTGCACCGCGAGCTTGTTGGAAAAGTCGCCAGGACTGAACTTCCTCAAGTCATCCATGAATAACGCCAGGTACGTCTGAAACCTTTTGACCGGGCGAAGGGAAATATCCAGCCCGGCGGCCAGATTGTCCCTGTCTCCCACCGCCATCTGAGCGGCGGTCAGAACCGATGCGGGAGACGCATACAGGAATTCGAAATCCCGGTCCCCGTAAATCACCGCCTCCTGGAATCCCAGACGGACGCGCTGAGAGACATCGACCTCCACTCGATGGGCCGCAATCGCTTTGGCACGAAGAAACGTACGGCGGTGACCGTTGTCGAACCGCGTGCGGGAAACGTCGATAAGATCCGAATCGGCTTCCAGTAACCCGAGAACGTGGATGAAGCGCACCCGCCTGTACGCCGTCCGGAATCGAGCCATTCCGAAGGTCGGTGCGAACGGCGCCATGAGCAGGTTGCCGCTCCTGCCGGGGCCCCAGTCCAGGCTGCCTTTTACCGCATCCGCGGCAAACCAGCGCGTTGCCCACACCAGTTGACCGGTCGCTTCACGAAAGTCGGCCGCCTTCCCCTTGAATTGTACCAGTTCCACGGGCCGGGCAAGGACGTCCGCCCTGGTCAGCCGGGGGAGGGTGCTCCATTCCCTTGCCTCGAAGTGCCGCGCGCGAAAACCGATCCGGTCGCCCAGGGTACCGCGGACAATCGCGCCGACGTGGGTCTGGGAAACCATCTCCCTCTTCCTGACCTCGCCCCGAAGCAGAATCAATCGCTGCCGGAAGAGCGCGTTGACGGCGACCGACGCGGACGTATCCCGCCATGAATACAGTGTCCGCGCCAACTGCTCGAATACGCCGGCTTCGGCTGCGGACGGGGCATGGCCCAACCGTGCGGCCTCCGTGCGGAACGAGGCCAGATGTCTCTGGAGTATCGCCCTCTCCGTGCCCGACATGGCCGCCGGCGCGTCGCCATTCCGCAGGACCTGAATCAGAAGACGGGCGACCTCGAGACGGGTGTAGGGCCTGATCTGCGACGCGGCCGGGTCCAGCCAGCCATGGACATCGTACCGGTCGAGTGTACGATATACCGTATGGTTAAGCGGGACGTCAGGGGTATTGTCACCCGCGTGGACAATCCGGGACAGGGTGAGAACAGCCAGGAACAGGGTTGCGGATCTCACGACGGCTAATCCGGAGAAACAGAACTCCGTGGAAGATCGACCTCGAACGACCGTCAATACGGCTGCGCCGGCAGACACGCCGAACGCCACGCCCGAACCGGCGAAGAAACACCAGTTTCCTGAATCCCCGGGCCTGGTGACGGTTTGCCCAATTATACCATAACCCCGTGAATTGTCAAGCGAACGGCCTCCCGCGCTCAGGCTGCCGTCCGTGTCATCGAAATCCCTTGACTTTACCTGTTCAACCTGCTATCATTCGCGTCTTGAATCCGGATTCGCACCTGTCTTCGATCCACCAGACGACCCAATCGCGCCCTGCACCGGAGACGAGTCGCCGTTCGGCAACCCACGTCCGGGGCCGAACACGATTGGGTGACGCGTCCCGATGGTACAGACATTCAAACCAGCTTCCGAGTGCGCGGACTGCAAGCTGTGCCAGCGAGGGCGGGAGGCCGCGCCAGGCAACGGCTCGCCGGATATCGCCCACGTTGTCCGGGAGGTCATCGGGAGGATTCGGAACGGAAGAGAAGGCCTCCTCGAGGTTCCGGTGGGTGTCTCCGCAAGGCACTGTCACCTGGACCGTAAAGCCATGGATATCCTCTTCGGGGCCGGTTCGGAACTCACACCCTACAGAGAACTCTTTCAGCCCGGCGCCTATGCGGCTGAAGAGTGCGTATCTGTAATCGGGCCCCGGCTGCGCGCTATCGAGCGCGTCCGGATTCTGGGGCCCGCCCGGGACTACAACCAGGTCGAATTGGCCCGTACGGACGCCATCTTTCTGGGTCTGGACCCTCCCGTGCGGGACTCCGGCGACCTGAAAGGCGCCCAGCGGGTCACTTTTGTGGGTCCAAAGGGATCTCTTACGGTACCTGCCGCGATCCGCGCCGTCCGGCACCTCCATCTCCGCCCGGCCGACGTTGTGGAAATGGGCCTGACCGGGCGCAGTGCCGTTCGCGCCCATATCCGTGGCGAGAAGGGCCTCACCTTCGAAAACGTCAGGCTGAAAATCGACCCGGGCTATCTGCCCGAACTCCATCTGGACACCGACGATGCCAACGCGGCCGACCTTGTCTGCGGAGGGAGGGCATTCATCGAGTCCTGAGAAGCCGTACTCTTTCGTTCACCCATGTCGACCAACGCGCGGATCTTCATCCTGGTGGTTTTGCTGACGCCTCCGGCGGTTGCCTGTTATCACCGGGTGCAGATGGACGATCCGTATATCACGTACCGATATGCGCGAAACCTCGCGGAAGGGCGCGGGTTCATCTATAACGAAGGCGAACGGGTGCTTGGAACCACGGCGCCGCTCTACGCCGTGCTCCTCTCCGTTCCCGGCAGGTTTGCGGGAAACTATCCGCTGATCAGCACCCTTTTCAGCGGCGCCGCGCTGGGGGCGCTTGGATGGCTGATCGGGCGCATTCTTGCAGACTTCGATGAAGGCAGGGCCGGATTCGTTGCCGCGTTTCTGGTGGTTCTGAATCCGTATCTCGGCGACGTACTCGGCTTCGAGCTGATTCTGTTCCAGGCGCTGATATTCGGCGCTTACGCGGCCTACTTTTCGGGCCGCGCGAGCCTCGCGGCGCTGCTGCTTGCGCTCGGCACGCTCACCCGCGGCGACGGACTCGTACCCGCCGGCCTCATCCTGGGCCACGACCTGTGGGTTCACAGGCGAGAGGCATGGCGGCCGCTCCTTGTCTTCGCTGTTGTCGTTGGCGGGTGGTCGATCTACGCGACGTGGACTTTCGGTTCGCCCTTTCCCAATACGCTCGAGGCAAAGCGGGCGATGGGCGCAAGCGGGCTCTGGCGGTCGCTGTGGCACGGTGTCTTCTATACGGGCGGGCGTTACCTGCAGTCTTCGCCGTTGTTCGCATGGTTCCTGCTGCCGGCGCTCCTGGGCGTGGGGAGGATCTTCCGTCTGGACAGGCGGTTTCTGCTTATCGCGGGCTGGCCTGTACTCATTTTTGTCGGGTACTGGGCGATGGGAGTACCGGCGGCCTACAATTATTACGCCGGACTCGTGCCGCTCCTGATGATCCTGACCGCTCTGGGCACGGTCTCGCTGGCCCGCCGGGTCGCGGACCGGATATCCGGCAGGCGTCGTCATGAAGGCCGGGTAACTGCGCTGCTTTGCGTCCCGCTTCTGGTTGCCGTCCTGATCCCGACCGTCAGCCTGTTGGGGCGGGAACCCCAGCCGAGATACCCAATCTACAGGTCGGCGGGTGAGTGGCTCGCCGGGAATACGCCTGCGGCGGCTTCCGTCGGAATGGTCGAAATCGGCATCGTGGGTTTTTACAGCGACCGGTATATTGTGGACGTCTGCGGTCTGGTCACCCCTTCGGTCGGCCCCCACATCGCCGCGGGAGACGTTGCCTGGCCCGTCCGGACGTACAGGCCGGACTTCGTGCTCCTGCACGAACCGCTATGGGATTCGCTGGAAGGCCCGATCGCATCGGCGCCCTGGTTTCGGGAATCCTACGAACGCATCAGGACCTTCGACGGCCCGCGCCCCTACAAGCTGGCCGTCTACAAAAAAGAGCAGATCGGCTCTCACTGAAGAAAAACAGGCGGGCGCCCAATCCGCCTCGCTCTGTTCGAACACACTTAACAGGAGGAATCGCGACATGGGTGAAGCCCTTGGCATGATCGAAACCAGAGGTCTGGTGGCGATGATCGAAGCTACCGACGCCATGGTGAAAGCGGCCAATGTAAAGCTGGTCAACTGGGAAAAAATCGGCGCGGGTTACGTGACCGCCGTTGTCCGGGGGGACGTGGCCGCCGTTAAAGCCGCCACCGAGGCGGGCGCCGCCGCCGCCGGCAAGATCGGTGAACTGATTTCAGTCCATGTCATTCCGCGCCCACATGGCAGCCTCGAAGAGGTGCTGCCCATTGGAAAATCGTCCTGAGAGCCTGTGTAGCTGTCCTAAAATTCCCAGCGGTCTTCGTGCGGCTGCAAGAGCGCCGGTCGACGTTGGTCAAACCCACCCGTATAGAAAAATATGGGCGGGCTTTCCCGCCTTGACCGCCACTTTTTCGCTCGCGCTCGGGAACTCACCGGTAATTTCAAAACAGCTTCTGAAACGACGGCACGAATCAACCCACATGACCGATGGACTGGAGGAAAGGGAAACTGTCTTGCCGGACCGACCCAATTTTCTGGTGATCATGTCGGACCAGCACAGCCGGAGGTA
>CAZKDZ010000056.1:0-12355 GCA_964551635.1 uncultured bacterium
TCCTGACAGCGGTCTCATCCTGACCGAACCCGTTCGAGCATAACAGCCCGTTGAGAAAGTCCATCCGAGCTACGGCCGGCCCTTGCGGTCGAAATACTGCGTTGCGCGCCCTCGCCGAATCGCAGGATGGGACTCGGTCGCGCGCCTTGTCTTCTGCCACAATGGCTCGGCCTCGCCTGCAGAGCGACTTTATCAACGGACTGATAAGGCCAGGATTTCTGTGGGAGTCCGCGGGTTCGCGCAACCAGGTACGGTTCCGCCCCGTCACCGCCACGGACGGCCCGGGATCCGAGCCAACCCTATTGGAATTTCCGTTCCGCCCAGTCCTTCCGATCCCTGACGACGTCTTCCGGCGCCTTCCCGCTTCTGGCCAGATGCCCCCGTTGAGGACGCATAGTCGGCTGAGTCGCGTCCTGGTAACGCCAGTCCATGCTCCAGCGCACCCTTCGTGTCCTGTTGGGCAGTCCGCAATGGAACATCAGGTTATGAAACAGGACTACGTCTCCGGCGTCCACTTCGATAGAGACCGCCTGTCCCAGACGCGGGTCCAGCTCTTTCTGTGAAATCTCAAGGTAATACTCCCGCTTTTCATGTGGCACGATACCCAGCTTGTGCGTACCGGGCACAAACTGCATACAGCCGTTTTCCTCCGAAGCGGATACGAGGGGCGCCCAGACGTTCAGCATCCTCAGTGTCTCCACGCCATCGGCGGCCTGCGCCGTATATCCACCGTCCTGATGCCACAGGACCAGCGTTCCCTTCCACTCGGGGAACTTCGGCCGCGCCGTATAGTTCGGATAGAGCCTGATCTCGGGGCCGAGGAGCCATTCTGCGACATCCAGAAGGCGGCTGTGAAAGAACAGATCGAAGAGCCTGGGCCCGTGTAATTCAGGTCGGAATGACGTGGGCGCCAGATCCATGCAGTGTTCGAACAACCGCGCGATTCGGGTTTCGAACGGTGCATGCCTTAAAGGATCGGCGATTCTTTCCAACGCCAGTAACCGCTCCGCCTGACGGTCAACCAGAACTTCGAGTTCCTCCCGTACACCCTCGATGACGGTCGGTGCCAGAAACGCCTTCAATATCACGTAGCCGTCACGATCGAACGCTTCCTTCAAACCGTCTTCGTCCAGCTGCGTAGAACTTGACATATGACCTCCTACAAGACGGACAGATAAAGCATTCGGCACGCGGCCTCATCCAGCGGCCTCGGGTTTGTCGGGCTGCAATGGTCCGCCGCCGCCTTTGCCGCGAGCGGTTCCAGATCGTCCCGGGTAACACCCAGTTCCGAAAGCGATTCCGGCATCCCGAATTGCCTGTTCATCTCCTCGAAATATCCGGGCAGATCGGACCCCTTCTCCAGGCACAGACGTTGCGCCATCGCCTCCATCTTGCCGGCGCAATAGTCGAAGTTGAATCTCAGGACGGCGGGAAGAAACAGTGCGTTGAGCGTTCCGTGATGCAATGACATGTCCAGCGACCCCAATGGATGGCTGAGGCTGTGCACGGCGCCCAGACTCTTCTGAAACGCGAGGCCGCCCTGCAATGCGCACATCAGCATCTCCGTCCTGGCCTCCCGGTCCGTCCCGTCCAGGTATGCGGTGGAAATGTGTCGACAGCCCCGTTCCAGTCCGTCGAGCGCGATCGCATCGGCAACAGGGTTGAAGCGCGTGCTGCAGAAGGTCTCGACACAGTGTGAAATGGCGTCCATTCCGGTGCCGGCGCTCAGAGAAGGCGGCATCGTCAGCGTCAGTTCCGGATCGCATACCGCGGCAACCGGGGTCAAATAGCGGCTCAAAATACCTACTTTGTCGCCGGAATTCAATGTCACCAGTGCGGCCCTGCCCACCTCGCTCCCGCTGCCGGCGGTGGTCGGTACGGCGACAATGGGCGGAACCCGGCGCGTGACGCGTTCCACGCCGCCACACCGCATCGCATACGATTCGAGCGATCCTGTATGTCCGGCCAGTATTCCCGCGCATTTCGCGAGGTCTATGGAGGAACCGCCGCCGATCGCGACCAACCCGTCGCACCGCGCTTTCCGGTAGGTTTCCACCGCTTTCAGTACCTGAGGCTCCGTCGGATTGGTTTTAACGCCGCAGAACGCGGGCGCGTGGCGCAGACCAACGCGATTCGCGAAACCCAGATCCCGCAAATCCGGGTCAGTCACCAGGAGCGGGCGTCGTATGCCCAACTCCGCGAGCAGGTCCGGCATAATATCCGAGACGCCGAACCCGAAATACACATCGGTCAGATAGGTAATCGCGGGTTGAATCATAGTCTATTCAAACGCCTTTCGATCGGCTCAGGCATCCAGTCCTGGCGGATTCCGAGGTCCCGGAGAATCACCTGCGCGCAGTTGTACCCGGGCAAACCGGTAACGTTGCCGCCGGGGTGACAACATGACCCGCACAGATACAGCCCCCGAAGGTACGTCCTGTAGTGACCGGCCCCTGCGAACGGACGGTTGTAACCGATCTGGCCGCCCGTGAACGCGCCAACCAGAAGGTCCCCCTCCCGCATATTCGGAAACGTACGCTCCACGTCCAGCGGGCTGCGAGCGAACCACGAAATGAGGTTTTCCTTCAGGTTCGGCGCATATCGGCACCACGCCTCAAGCATCTCCGTACCCAGACGGTCCCGTTCCTTATCCCAATGCGCCGGATCTCCATTCAGCCGGTACGGTGACTTCTGCCACATGAACGCGGTGTGCTTCCCCTCAGGCGCCTGGGATGGATCGAACTGGGTGGGGCAACTCCCCCACATAATGTTCGGCGGTTTGCGTCCGGTCTGATGACATGCCACCATCTCCAGGTACCGGTCCATGTGATCCAGTCCCAGAATGACCATAAACGCCTTCTCAAGACCCGGGCCGGATCCGGCCGCCGCATAGCGCGGTGGCGCATCCAGATTGAGATTCAGCGCGGACAGCGGCGCCACGAGATTGTAACGGAACGCGCCGGCACGATCCTGCCACTTCCGCGGCAGCGCGTCGTTATCCAGAAGGTCCAGAAACGTCTGGTGCGGATTCAGCCCGGATGCGACGAAATGCCGGGCCACGAAACGCTCACCCGACGTAGCCTCCACGCCGACAACACGGTTTCCTTCCCGGATGAAACGGCCGGGTTCCGTCTCGAGGCGCAGTTCGCCGCCGCTTTCCTGAACCGTCGACACCAGAGCCCGTGCAAGGGCCGCCGATCCGCCGCGGCACATCTGCGCCTTTCCCGAACTGGCCAGAAGCGCCGCAACGTGATGGCCGAACCCGGGACACCGCAAATCGACTTCACGCAACCCGTTAAAAAAAAGTAATCCGGCCTGAATTACCGGATGTCTGAATTCCCTGCGGACAAATTCGAGGGGCGACAGTCGACTGACGTCCAGCAGCAATCGCCCCTCTTTGCTCTTTCCGAGCAAAGCGCGCCGCCGGGCCGGTTCCAGCGGGGGCGCCTGGGCTTCGGGAACGATAATCCGTTCAACGATTGGCAGGAATGCTTCGCGCCACCTCCTCAATGTTGCCGCGTCCCTGTTGCTGAAACATGCAAAGGAATCGACGGTTTTTTCGAAGTCCGTCCACCACTCCAGGGTTTCGCCGGCCTTCGACAGAAGGGCGACGTTCAAAGCCGGCTCCAGGTATTCCGCGCCGTGTCGTTCCAGTTGCAGATCGCGGTACCATGGCATCCTGTTCAGCGCGCGATGGTAGAACGAATGCGTATTGTGGAGGAATCCCGGATTCCGCGGGTCTTCAATCGTCGCCAGCGCACCGCCCGGGACGTTCCTCCGCTCGATGCACAGCACTCTGAGTCCCGCCCGCCCCAGATAAGCCTGCAGGATCAGACTGTTGTGGCCCGCCCCCACGATGATTCCATCATAGACCTGGGAAGTTCCGCTATCCATCACGGCCTCTGCGAGGACGATCGAGCGAATCGCCGCACCGCCCGGAAGCCGGCTGACGGGCGTCACCCTGGTCTGCCGCCCCGGCTCCCTTACCAGTACCGCTCGATATGCACCTGGCCCCGGGTCTTGCGTGTCTGCTCGCTGAATCCTTCAGCTTCGAGCAGGGCGAGCATGTCCTCGCACATTTTCGGGTTTCCGCACAGAAAGACCTGGGTATCTTCAGGTTTCGGGTGTTTCCCCCAGGCCTTGTCCAGAAAGCCGCCTGCCCAGAGATCCTGAACGTAGCCGGTCATACCTCTCCAGGGTATGTGCTCGTTTGCCGGACGGCTGATCAGCGACAGATAGGTCAGATTGCTGCACAGTTGCTGCATGATTGTCAGCTCCGACCGATAGCCCAGATCCCACGATTGCCGGACGCCGTGCAGAACGGCAAATCGGCGTCCGTTGTCGCGCGGCAGTCGGGTGCGTAGCATGCTCATATACGGGGCGAGTCCGGTCCCGGTGGCCACAAGCACGACGTCTGTGGTCGGGGGCGCCTGATCCAGCGTGAATGCGCCGGACACCTTGGGTCCCACCCAGACACGGTCGCCCTGTTCCAGCGCGAACAGCCTGGGCGTCAACGCACCCGAACGGACGATGTTGATGTAGAACTCCATATGTTCCCGCGACAGGGACGATGAAGCGATCGAATAGGCTCTGCGAATCAGCCGATTCTGATCCGGGGTATCTTCTTCCGGGTCGGAACCCCTGCTTCTCGGCGCCATGCCCGGAAGGCCCAGGACGGCAAATTGCCCCGGCTCGAACTCGGGAAACTCCCATCCTTCCGCCTTCACCTGTAAAATGATCAGCTCGGGGGCAAGCTCGATCTTTTGAGACACAACCGCATTGGTCAGATCCTGCGCCACTCGAACCTCCCTGTTTCCCAGCCTTCGCGCCGTCTCCGATACAGTCCTGACCGCGGCACGCAAACCGGCGGCGCCAACCTTGCGAAATCCGAAACAGCTTTCTCGTCCGGCACTTTCCGGACGTTCGTTCGTCCTGTTGCGACGATGAGGCTGAACGGCCGTCGAATTCTAAATCACCTCAAAGCTGGCCGACGCATAGTTCACTGACTGCCCGGGTTCGAGCTCTACGACGTTCGTATTGGGCGACAGAAAACCGACCATGTCGGAAAACGCGCCGATATCCGCCGGCTGCCCCACCGCGTCACCGTAGTGGCAGGGAATGACGACGTCCGGTCGGATCAGACTCGCGGCCCGGGCCGCCTCCCGGACACCCATGGTATACAACCCGCCAACCGGAAGTATGGCAACCTGAGGCCCATACATCTGGCTGATCAACTGCATATCGCTGAACAGGGCGGTGTCCGCGGTATCGTAAACGGAAATTCCGTTCGAAAACTGCATCACAATTCCGCATACGCCGCCGTCAGGCCGGAAGTATTGATCTTCCGGCGCATCGCCGAGCACCTGATTCGGCGACATCGACAGCGAATGGAATGCCTGGGTTGCGGTGATGCGTACGCCGTTCACCTCGATGGTTCCCCCCGGATTCATCGGCCGCGCCCGTTCGCCCAGAGTCAGTCCGTTTTTCTCGGCGGTCAGGCAGAGTTCGTAGTTGCCGGCAAAGACGGCTCCCGTCCTTTTGCAGATTTCAAATGAATCGCCGATATGATCGTCGTGTCCGTGTGTCGCAATCACCACGTCGGCGTCTGAAATATCCGATACGCTCAATTCAGTCGTGGGGTTGTTGTCCAGCCAGGGGTCGAAATAGACCACCTCACCGGTATCCGGTTCCAGTCGGAAAGACGCGTGTCCCAACAGTGTGATCTTGATGTTCGCCATCAGGTTCCTCTCCCTCTTCAGTTACGAATTTTCGGCCGCCCCCGTTCTGTCCCCCGTCTCGCGGATCTGACGCCAGGTTTCGTCATCCACGAAAACGCCGTCTCTCTCACCTTTTTGTCGAAGCCGGTATTCGATTTCACCTGGCAGGTGGATGCGGTCAAACCCCGGCATCAGCCTTGAACTCTTTAAATAACCGACGAAGCCGTCCACTTCGTCCCGGAACCGCTCCGCCGGCGTAAACGCCTGAATATCGATAGCCATCAGAAATACGCCGTTTCCGCCGGACGGCGCTCCCGCACGGCTGCAACCTCCGCCACCCAGAGCTCCTGACAGAATGTCGATTACGACCGCGAGCGCGTAACCCTTGTGCGCCGCATTCCCGCCGAAGGGCAAAATCGCCCCTCGCGGCGGTCCGTAGAAGTCTTCAGGCCGTTCCGCGGTTCTGCCCTCCGCGTCTATCGCCCAATCCGGCGGCAGTGGCTCGCCCCGGTTGCGCTTCACGCGAATCTTGCCTTCAGCAACAACGCTGGTCGTCATATCCACGACGATCGGAAAGTCCCCGCCCGTAGGTACGCCTACGGCTACGGGGTTTGGTGACATCCGCGCGTCAATCCCCCCGAACGGTGAAAGCAGACGCCCGCCGCCGTGGTTATTACACATGACCACACCGACCATGCCGCTTTCAGCCGCCTGCTCCACGTATTCTCCAAGGCGTCCGATATGGCTGCTGTTGAACAGCTCTACCGCGGCGACGGATCTCTTCCGGGCCTTTTGCATTGCCAGTTCCATGGACTGCGCGCAGACCGTCTGCCCGAATCCCCACTGCCCGTCGACCACCGCCGATGCGTCCGCCTCGCGGACAACGTGGATATCACGTCCGCCCTTTACAATGCCGCCCTCCAGCGCCTCAACGTACTGAGGGAGCCTGATCACGCCGTGGGAATCGTGGCCCATCAGATTTGACAGAACGAGCGAACGAGAAATCCTGGACGCTTCCGTGCCGGATAACCCCGCCCCTTCCAGGATTCTCGCACAGACCCGCTCGAGCGATTCAACCTCTATGACCGGCATGACTTCTCCAATGCGACTCGGGCGGGACTCAAAGGCGTCCTTCGCGTCCGGATTGTCCTCATACCATGGGGTCCTTCCGCTTCAGGACCTGGATGGCGACACCCCACGGATCGCGCAGCATCGCCAGCTGGTCGCCAACGTCCGTCGTATACACGTCGTCAACGACCGACGCCCCCGCGGCAATCAGCCGGTCGAGTTCACTCTCGATGTCATCCGTGTAGAACGCGAAATGGAGAACCGAAACATGCATCGATGCGTAGTCGGGCGTGCTCAGCGTATCTTTTTCGTAGATCTCAAACATGGCTTTTCCGGAGGCGTCTCTGAGAAAGGTCATGTGAGACGGAGGGCCGCCGTACCGGACCACTTCCATGCCCAGATGGTCACACCACCAATCCGCCACGGCCTTTGTGTTCTCAACGAGAAACGCCGTATGCTCGAAGTTCAACATTGCCTGTCTCTCCTCTCCTGTCGACGCAGTGCCATTCTACAGCGGCGCGAGTCGAACCCCTGGTTCGAATTTGATCAAAATGGACTAAAATAGGGTCTTTCGGGCAACCGGGCAAGCTTTATCGAGGTTTCCCGGCGCCTCCCGCGGCTATAACAGTCCGTTGATAATGCCGCTCTGCAGGCGAGGCCGAGCAACGCAGTATCTCGACCGCAAGGGCCGGCCGTAGCCCGGACGGGCTTTTTCAACGGGCTGCTAAGCCAGGCGGGAACCGTCGAGGCGACGGGACACAAAAAACCGGGTGCGAAAAGGGACTGGACGGCTCGCGCCAACCCGTTGCCCGACGACCCGGCTAATTTCTGAATCGGCATGTGCACTCACTCCATTCGCCACAGGTCTTGACTGCAAGTCCACAACGGGACGAACGCCCCGGGAGGCGAAGGTGGAAGTGACCACCTCGTCGACTGTTTCTTTTGTGGAACGGAACTGCGGAACTACGGGTAAAACACGTCAGCGAATGTTTGGAATAGGCGCTCCAGCCGGAAAAAGCTTGTTCGACAACCGCTTGTTGACTATTTTCTCTCAAACCGAGCGCCGCACAGAACGAATTCTGCGAATGCGGCGCTTGTATACGAAAGGGGTTCAGGGGTGATCGACAGGGAACTTCTGGAAATTCTGGCCTGTCCCGAAAACAAATCACCAGTGTGTCTGGCGGATCGGGAACTGATCGAAAAAGTCAACGATCTTATTGAAAATGGCGAGTTGTGCAACCGGGGGGGAACCCCCGTTGAGAAACCGGTTGACGGAGGCCTTGTTCGCGAGGACGGCGCTTTCATGTACCCGATTGAAGACAACATTCCCATTATGCTGATCGAAGAGGCAATACCGCTTGCGAAGGTCCAGTGAATTCCCGAAACCTGCCTATGTTTCTAGCAGTCCCTGTAAGTCTTTGCGCAACTTCGGGTTCCGGTTGTCCGGCCCGTAACCAACGGCGCCCGGAGAAAGGGCAGATGCAGAACTCGTCAAGCGGAAAAATTACGTTAATCGCCATTGAAATGTCAAGTCTTTTCCTCGATTTCAAAATATAAACGCATCTGGCGCAAAGTGGTTCCCGACTTTTCCGTTCGGCCGTCTCATTTTCCCGGCCGGTTACCCGGTTCAGCAGTCTGTTGATAGAGTTACTCTGCAGGCGAGGCCGAACAACGCAGGTTTTCCATTCCGTGCGTCCGGCCGTCGTCCCGGGGGTCCGTCGTGCCATATTCGACTCGCGTCTCGCGGATTCATCTGCGTGGGGCCAGCGTGTTGCTGGCATTGAGTTCCGGGTTTGCCGGTTGCGAGCGGGCACCGGAGGCATCTGCGTTTTCCGAGCTGTCCGCGCCGCTTCCCGGACGGGTGACCTGGAAGGAATGGTCCAATCGGGATTCCGCACGTGTTCTCAATCGTCCGCTGTTCGTGTATCTTTATTCCAGCAGGTCGTACTGGTGCCGAGACATGACAAGCCGCTGTTTCGAAGACCCGGGGTTGGTGCAGGCAATCGGACGGGGAACCTGGCCGGTACGGGTGGACGTGGACCGGCGCCCGGATCTGGCGGAACGATTCGGACTGGGGGGCTGGCCCTCCACGGCAATCCTGACGCCTGACGGCGACTGGATGACGGGTTCCACGTACCTGGATCCGGAAGATCTGCGGGAGTTGCTGCGACGGGTATGGGTCTATTTCAATAACCCGAAACGCTGGAATGATTTCGAACGCGAGCGGCGGAATCTTGCACTGTGGACAGCGAGAGAAGCCCGGCATCTCCCCCGCTCGGAGGTCTCGGCCGGCCATCTGCAGGCGTTTACGGACAGCACTTCCGCTGCGCTGAAACGCGGGGAGACTCCGGGTCCGGAGTTGTTTCTGGTACTCCTCGACGGCGATGACGCCCGGGCGCGGGCCCTGGCGCTGGATCGGCTGAAAACGGTCGTCTCAAGTCCGCTGCGCGACACCGACGGTACATTCTTCCAGCGGCAGCTCACACCGGATGGGGTGGTGCTCGATGCCGAGAAGACGCTGGCGTCGAATGCGTGCTGGCTTGCGGTTCTTGCGCGGACGGACACCGCGGCG
Organism: uncultured bacterium; assembly: GCA_964551635.1. GTDB lineage: Bacteria > Latescibacterota > UBA2968 > UBA2968 > JAAXHE01. Next base: position 9,358 of record CAZKDZ010000056.1, read on the forward strand.
GCTATCGATCTGGGCGACGCGCTGATCCGCGGGCTCTTCGTGCCGCAGGACGGCTTGTTTGCCGCGGGATTCGCGGGGTTTTCCGAAGAATCCGGCGCGGCGGTTCTGCGGGAGGCGGGTCGCGCGGCCCCGAGAGATCCAGCTGTCTACGCCTCGTGGAACGCTCTGGCCGTTACCGGGCTCGTGGCGCTATATCAGGCTTCTGCGAAAACGTCCTACCTGGATCTGGCGAGTCACGTTCTCGCGTCGATCCGCACGAGGCTTACGCATCCGGAAGGTGGAGTGCGACATGCACTCGACCAACCGGAACCGCCGGTTTTGCTGCTTGCCGACCAGGCCCTGGTCGCGAGGGCCGCGCTGGATCTATACGGGGCGCGTGGCGACACCGCTTCATACCGGTTCGCATTGCAACTCACGGATGTGATGCTGGAGCGGCTGCTCGATGACGGGGGCGCGCTGCGGGATCGCTGGCCGGATCCGGACGCAGCCGTTATCCACGCAGTAGACCGTCTGGTCCCGTCGGGTAACGGGGTGGCTGTTCAGGTGCTTGCGAGGTTGTTCGTCCTGACCGGTCAACGGCGTTATCTGGAAACGGCCGGTGAGATACTCTCGGCGCTGGCGAATTCGCATCTGGCGCGCGCCGCCGCCGCGGGCGCTCTGTGCAGAGGCATGGCAATGTACCTGCGCGTGGAGGCAGAGCAGAAAACTGCGTCCGTTCCGAAAGACAGAAAGGACAATTAACTCACTTGGGTGGCGCCAATGGGAGTCGGGTCAAAACAGAAAGTATTGATCGTAGGGGCTTCCGGGTTTCTGGGGAGGGCGCTGTGTGACGTGCCGATTCAGGGCCTGGAACGGGTCCCCGCGGCGCGCAATCCCCGGCCGCCGTATCCGGGATCGGAATGTTTCCGGGTGGACGTCACGGATGCGGAGTCAGTCGTCCGCGCGGTATCACAGGTACGGCCCGACTGGGTTATCAATGCTGCCGCGGAAGCGGGCGTGGATCGATGCGAGCGGTATCCGGAACTGGCGCGCCGCGTCAATGTGTGCGGAACCCGGAACCTGATTCGGGCGTGTGAAGACGCGAGCGCAGGCCTGGTGACCGTTTCGACGAACTATGTATTCGACGGTCAGGCAGGACCCTACGCCGAGGCGGATTTCACCAATCCCGTAAACGTTTACGGGCGGACCAAGTTGGACGCGGAGGCCATCGTTCTGGCCTCGCCCTGCCATGGACTGGTGGTACGCACGGCGGTGCTCTACGGCTATCGAGCGGGTTGCCGGCCCAATTTCGTCACGTGGGCGCTGGAATCCCTCCTTCGCGGCGGGGCCATTCGTGTGGTTACCGACGAATGGGCGAATCCCACCTGCGTGGATGAACTCGCCGTGTTTCTCCTTGGGCTGTGCCGCCGGGAGTACCGGGGGGTGATCCACTTTGCGGGATCGGAGTTCATGAGCCGGTTTGAAATGGTACGGCGGATCTGCCGATGTTTCGATCTCGACGCCAGTCTGGTGGTGCCGGTGACTTCCGGGGAATTGGGACAGATCGCCCCCCGGCCTCCAGGTGCGGGCCTGAAGCTCGACCTCGCACGCGAACTGTTCAATCCGGAGCTGAGATCTTTTTCGGAGAACTTGAAGCGGACATGCACGGAAATGCGTGTTGCAGCCGGGTAATTGGACCCTCTCGTACCGGTTGCAGCTGATTCCGGTTTCAATATTGATTGCCGTCGTTGCGTTCGACACGCGCGCCGTTTTCTCAAGAGGTCATCGGCATGGGTGAATCCCCGTTGCGCGTCTCTCTGATTACGCCCACCTACAATGAGCGCCCGAACATCTCACTTCTGGCTGACGAGATTTTCGCGGCGGTCGGACAGTACCCGGAGATTGACGTCGAATTGATCGTAGTAGACGACAACTCACCGGATGGTACCGGCCAGGAAGCGGAACAGCTCAAAGACCGGTATCCCGTTCAGGTGGTCCACCGGCCCGGCAAACTCGGGCTGGGGAGCGCGGTTATGGAGGGATTCCGGATGTCGAAACGCGACTGCCTTGGCGTGATTGACGCGGACCTGAGCCACGATCCGTCGGTCTTGCCAAGATTGATTTTCGGGCTTCGCGAGCACGATGTCGCGCTTGGCAGCCGCTATAATCCCGACAGCCGCGTGGAGAGGTGGCCATGGTATCGAAAGCTGATCTCCCAGGCTGGCGTGCTGGCTGCAAGGCAGCTGACAGGTGTGCAGGATCCGCTCAGCGGGTATTTTTTCCTGCATCGCCGTGTGCTTCAGGGTGTGACACTGACCTCCCCCGGATACAAGATACTGCTGGAGATACTGGTCAAGGGAACCTGGTCGACGTTCATCGAGGTGCCCTATGTGTTTCGCAACAGGCAGTACAGCACCAGCAAACTGAATCTCAAGGAGTATTATCTCTTTTCCAAGCAGCTGCTCGTATTCTCTATGACCCGGTCTAAGAGGCTGCTTGGAAGATAACATGATAGACTGCAAGGAAACGAGACTGCGAGACTACGAAAAAACGAAACTACGAAAAAACGAAACTACGAAAGAGCGGAAATACATCATTCGTCTTATGGTTTTCTCGTATTCTCGTATTTCGGCGTCTGAGATCAATTGCCACAAGAGGCCCAGAACCACAATGTTGCGCGTCAGCCTGGCAGTGCAACGATTTTCATCATTGTGGGTGCCCCAGGCGGGGCATGACAACTGTTTTAAAATTACCGGTGGGTTCCCGAGCGCGTGCGAAAAAGCGGCGGTCAGGGCAAATCCGGCTAAGAGAGGCGAGAGGCGCGCAGCCTCGATACGTTGGATTCGGGCGGGCCTGACCAACGCCGGTCGGCGCTTTTGCAGCCGCGCGAAGACCGCTGGGAATCTTAAGACAGCTTCTAGTGTTCTGTCCCGAAAATAAGTTGCCAAAATTCGACCGCCGAGTCGCCCGGCTCGCAAGGCGCCCGAGCGCAGCCGACCTGCGTATGGTCGGCGAGCGA
>CAZKDZ010000057.1:0-4814 GCA_964551635.1 uncultured bacterium
GAGATGCTTGTCATTGAAAACCGGCGCGCTCCTGCCCGAAGTGCGGTAAACAGCGGCAATCTGCTTGAACAACTCGTAGCGTGGATAGAGGTGCTGACCCTTTTCATTGGTACCGTATTCCCCGTGCTCGCCGACGAGCAGTACGCCGTCCACGGCCAGCTCCGGCCCGCCCAGTGTAAGCGCGTCGGCGACCGTTGGAAAAATAGTCATGCCGGGGAAGCGGTTTGCCCGCTCCGCGCTCAGATCGCTTTCCGGCCGCTGGTCCACGTACAGGGAAACCAGGTCCATCTGCGGCCGGTGATGACGGCCGTTCCAGCCGTAGCCTTCGAGAAAGCGGTCGCAGATGTGCTGTGCGTGCGAGTACTTGCGGTACTCGGTAACGACGGCGGCGATCTTCGGTCGTTCGGCCACGGTGTCGATGGGTCCTTTCGTGTCGCTTGTGGAGCAGGTCAATCCGCGGGCTTTGGCTCGTAATCGTCCACCCGTGCGGGCAGTTCAGCCATAAACTGGTATCCGGAGTCTGCCTTCTGCCTCTTGAGAATCCCAATGATCTCTTTCCAGCAGGAGAAAAGGCCGACGTGACACCGGGGCATGTCCGCCACGATCAGCTTGTGCAGCTTCCCCAGGCGATAGCAGGGTACCGCGGCGTACATGTGATGTTCGATGTGGTAGTTCATGTGCCAATAGAGAAAACGGAACAGCGGGTTCAGAATGACCGTCCGGCTGTTCAGCCGGAAGTCTGGCACATTGTCCTGAAGTCCCACGTGCTGCGTGTTGTTGCAGAGAAAGAGCAGCCAGCCGCCGTAGAAGGGCGCCAGTGTGACCAGCAGCGGGAGCATCCACAGTCCGAAATAGATCGATACGCCTGCAAGCACCGCGTGCCCCGCAAGCAGGATTCGGGCCCAGTTGAACAGGCGGCGCCGCAGCACCGGTTCCGACTCGGGAAACAGCACGCGTTCCCAGGGACCCTCCAGACGGCCCAGGCTCAGCCGGACCACGCCCTTCAGCCGGTTGTACAGACCCCAGGGATTGACGACCGCAGCCTTGAGAAAGCTCTTGAGCGTAATCTCCACCGGCAGGACAACTTCCATATCGTCGGGAGGATGGAGGGTGTACTGGTGGTGCTTGGAATGGCTGGTCCAGAAGAATACGGGATTGTACCAGCCCATGAAACTGAAGACCTTGAGAAACGCCACGTTCAACCACTTCGATCTGAAAACGGTGCCGTGACAGAACTCGTGAAACCCGTTCAACAGAAACGCGTAGCCGGTCCCGTGAAGGAACAGGGCCAGGATCAGGAAAGGCGGCGCAAGATGCTCAGATGCATACCAGGCAAACGCTCCGGTGAGCGTGAGTACGCCGAGGTGGCCCAGAGTCTGCGCGAACCCCAGAAAATCGCTGCGACGATTCAAGGCGTTCAGCGTTTCACGATCCAGCGGACACCGGTACCAGCTGATTTTGCGTTTGCTCCCTGCGTCCATAGTTCCATCACCGCCAGTCCCAGGAATGACGTCGCGCATTCCGCGACGTCGTCAACGCTTGCTTGCCGCCACGCCGTTCCTCAACACGCCGATTCCCGAGATCTCGATTTCCACGCGGTCACCCGGCTTCATGAACGTTCCCGTTGTCGCGCCCACTCCTGAGATCGTTCCTGTGCTGATCAAGTCGCCGGGTTCGAGCGTGATGATGGCCGATATATATTCTATGATCATATCGACTGGGTACAACATCTGCCCGGTGTTGTTGTTCTGCTTTCTCTCGCCGTTCACATAGGTGCTGATCTCCAGCGACTGGGGATCCCCGATCTCGTCAGAGGTCACGATCCAAGGCCCCTGCGGCCCGAACGTATCCAGCCACTTTCCGTTCAGCCAGTCGAACCACTTGTCGCGGTCTCGGCTGTCGGTGCGTTCCTTGATCACCAGGTCCCGTTCCGACACGTCGTTCATGATGGTATAACCGGCCACGTATTTCAGTGCTTCTTCCGCCTTGACGGCTTTCGCCCGTCGTCCCATCACCACGGCCAGTTCGCCCTCCCAGTCGATCGACCTGGCGACGGGCGGAATCAGAATACGGTCTCCCGGGCCGATCACGGTTGTCGACGGCGGCTTCATGAATACACGTGGTGTTTCCTTGTCCTGGACGGCTATTTTTCCCCCGCCTTCTTCGATATGGTCCTGGTAGTTGCCCGCGAGGCAGAACACCTTGCGCGGGTTCGGCACCGGCGCCTTGAGCCGCACCTTGCCGATCGGGTGGCCTATACGACCGTCCGCTATTCCTCCGAGCCGGTCCTCGGCGAACCGCGTTGCCTGTTTCGCGGCGCGCAGTCCGGCCCCACCCGCGTCGAGCAGCGCCAGCATATCGCCGAAGCATCCACGCGCTTCACGGCCTTGGACGCTTGCCATTTCTCCTTCAGCGGCCGCCAGATCCACGACGATTCCGCCGTCCGCCGAGACGGACCCGACGTACCGTTCTCTACCGATCCCAAACGTTACGAGCTTCATTCCGCACCTCCTTTAACAGGAACTTAACATGGATAAACAGGACAAAAACCCAAAGACAAAGAGACCGCTCCGGATCCCGGGATCAAGTGTCCCATCCCGGAAATTTGACGCCATTCATCCTCCGGTTGATTCCATTTCGTCGCGCTTCATCGGATGGTTTGTGCCTTTCTAAACGCGGTCATTGAGCTTGTCGAAATGCCCGCGTATGGCAACCCTCCAACACCCTTCGCCGACCCTTCGACAAGCTCAGGGAGCGGCTCAGACTTCATGCGCTTTTCCGGCCGACCGCTTTCGCGATTCGAACGCAGCCAGATCTTCATTGACCGTTTGCTCGCTCGACAACGGAGACATAAGCCTAATCCGTAGGAAAAGACAGCGGAAACGTCGGCGCGTTCGCCTGGTGCTTCGTACGGTCGGCGATCTCCATCGCGTGGTATTCCTCGATGAACTCCGCCAGATTCCCGCTGGCCTCTTCAAAGACGACCCTACCTTTTTCCGCGGTCGCCTTCTCGGCCTCGCCCATTACGCCGCTGTCCGTATACTGGCTGGTCCACTCGATGAGACCCATCGCTCCCTTGGCGAACAGATCCGTCCAAACGAATTTCGACCCCAATTCGTTCGTTTTTGCGATCTCACTCCTGATCCGGTCCCTACGTACGCTTTCCGGATCCAGGTAGAGCATCATCGAAGTCTCCAGCTCGCCCGCATGGGCGCAGCCGCCGGGGAATACGCTCTCACGCCATTCCCTGTCGAAGTCCGGATTCACCTTCAACAACTGCCACCAGGAGCAGAATACGCAGCTTGCATCCGTCTCCACGATCGTGCGCCTGGCCACCATATCGACGAGATTGTGGTTGGATCCGTGGCCGTTAACCAGAATCATCTTCTTGAATCCATGATAGGCCAGACTCTTGCAGATATCCAGCACATACTGGATGAAATGCTCGTAGTGGATGTTCAATGAGCCCGGAAAGTCCATCACATGGTGAACGTAGCCGTAGCTGACCGGCGGCAAAACCAGGCTGAGCTCCGGCTTCCGCCGTGCGGCTTCCGTCGCCACCGCATTGGCACAGAGATGATCCACCTTCAACGGCAGATGGTGCCCGTGCTGTTCCACGGATCCTGTGGGAACAATGGGTATCTTCCCCAACGCGACCGCCTCGTTTACCTCCGGCCACGTCAACTCGTCGAACCGGTAAATCTCCTCTACTGATGACATACAATGCCTCCGCCGGTCATCTGCCGATGATATACCTGTAGGGATCCACCTCTTCCCTGAGGATGCGCAACTCTTCGTCGTCGGGCGGCGCCGTTTCGCACACGTGAGATACCTTTCCCAACTCGAACCCGGTGTTTTCCTGTACCCGTTCGAACGTAACCCCCGGATGCAGACTCTCCACCCGCATGCGGCAGGTTTCGGGGTCATACCCCATCACCGCCAGATCCGTGATCACCTTGTGGGGGCCGCCGCCGTCAGGTAACCCCGCAGCCTCCCGGGCGCCCGGGCCCGAAAGAAAGCCGGGGGTCGTCAGGAAATCCAGCCGCTCCACGAAACGCCGCCGATCATGCTGCGTCATCACCATCGTACGCCAGCACAGACTGGCGAAGTCATTTCCGCCGCCGCTCCCCGGAAACCGTACCCTGGGGCGATGGTAGTCTCCAATCACGGTTGAGTTCAGATTACCGAATGGATCGATCTGAGCGCCGCCAAGAAACGCGTAGTCCATCATCCCCCGCTGGCACGCCTCCATGACATCGCCCATGCTGGTCGCCATCTGCGCCCGATAGAAAGTCCTTGAATCCCCGACCGATATGGGCATGGACGGCAGGAGGGGCGCCAATCCGCCCGCCTCGAACGCCACGAGCAGATGCGGCGCATGTCGTTTCTGCGCCAGCATCGCCGTTGCGCAGGGCGCGCCCGTTCCAACGCCCACCGTCGCTCCGTCCTCCAGAATTCTGGATGCCGTGCAGATCGCCAGTTCGATGGCGCTGTATTCAGGCATGCGCTGTTCCTTTCGACTTCGTTTCCGAATTTCGCCGAAGATGTCTTCCACCGTAGCAGTCCGTTGATAAAGTCGCTCTGCAGGCGAGGCATGGTGTCCCGTCCCGGAAATATGTCACCATTCATCCGCCGATTCATCCCGTCTGGCGGCGTTGCCTTCGCTCGGTGACCGTGAGCAGGTCGCCTTGCTCAGGCGCCTTGCCAGCCGGGCGACTCGGCGGTCGAATTTCGGCGATCTATTTCCGGGACAGAACACTTGCCATTGTGGTCGAAGACAAGGCGCCTGAGCAAGGCGACCTGCTCACGGTCAC
>CAZKDZ010000058.1:0-50706 GCA_964551635.1 uncultured bacterium
CCCATCCGCACCATCATATCGTAGCACTTTTCAGTTGCCAGGCAAGGCTCGCCCTCAAGACGCGGCCCGAGAAAGTCGTCGATGATGGCCGCCACGGGACGTCCATGACTGGCGCTTGCGAAACCCAGGGTGCCGTCTTCGGCTTCGACAACGCAGCCGAAGCCGCCCCATCCCGGCAACCAGGAGGGACGGAATGCGGCGTACCGCGGATAGCGAGTCATGGGGTTGGCAACGGGGCCCTGCGCCGCCCACGACCGGCGACGCGCCGTCTTGTATTCCACGTTGCCGGGCTTCGCGCGCCCGTACGTTTCCGGAAAATCCACGTTTACGGCGCGGATGGACTTGATCTTCATGTTGAAATTTCTCCCGAGTACGAAATAACCTGCCGCCAGTCCGGGCGGCGCCAGGGCATTCCAATCACCCCTGCCAGTCCGATGGGAGTTCCAGGGACCAGACTTCGCTGTTCAACGGCCTGGCATGCCCGCCGGCCAGCCAGATTCTGTCCTTGAAGACATAGGCCGAATGCTCGTGCCGATTTGTCCAGATCACGTCGGACTTGAGTTCCGTCCAGTTTGCGCCGTCCTTCGAGTACCAGACGTCGCCGAAGTCGCCGTCCTTGCGGGACCATCCACCCAGGACCCACATATGGTCCCGGTAGACGACGAGGGAGAACCACATGCGCTTCTTCCAGGGCGCCTCGGCCGTTACCTGCGTCCAGTTCGCGCCGTCTTCCGAGCACCAGACGTCGTTGAGCGGTATGGTCTCGGGCTGCCATGCGCCGCCGCCCATGATCCAGATCCTGTTTTTAAAGACCACCGCCTGGGCGTGCGTCCGTTTCGACCACGCTGCATGCTCGACCTCGCATCTCCAGTTCCGGCCGTCGGCGGTGGACCAGACGTCGTTCTTTAGGTTCGCGTCATCGTCCTGATAGAAATTTTCGGTCCCGCCCATGATCCACATCCTGTCCCTGAACACGACGAACGACGGCGATACCCTGGGGCACCACCCCGGATCGTCCGTTTCCAGGACCCACTCGGCGCCGTCCGGCGACGACCATACCGTGTTCGTATTCTCCGCACCGGGCAGTTTCCGTCCCCCCATCAGCCATATTCGATCCTTGAACGGCATGGTCGCCGGAAGGTCGCCGTGTTCCCACGGCGCAACCTCCACGGTTCGGGTCCAATTCTTCCCGTCGGACGACTTCCAGACGTCGCGCGGATTGGGGGTCTGCGGGGTGAACCATCCGCCAAAAATCCACATATGACCGTCCCACACCATCTCCCCCTGCGAGTCCCGCGCCTGCCAGGCCGCCTTCTCGTTCACGCATACCCAGTCTGGGCCATTCACCACGTTACTCATATCGATTTCTCCCGGAAAAGTAAGTATTCGCCTCTGCTCCTGGCCTTTTTTCTGCATCAGGTTTTGATCCTGCTCTCGGTTTTTAATCCTGTTCATCTCGGTCGGTTTTGATCCTGCTCTCGGTTTCTTATCCCGTCAATTCCAGTCGGTTTTGATCCTGCTGTTGGTTTCTAATCCTGTTTAATCCTGATCGGTCTTGATCCTGTTCCCGGTTATTAATCCTGTTTAATCCTGGTCCGTTTTGCCCTTTATCCTGCCTATCCTGTCCATCCATGTAAGTTTGGCTTTTTACCAAAGAGGTCTAACTCAGTGTCCAGCCCGATGCGTCGACCGCCAGCTTCCTGTGTCCGCTGCAGCGATCGTATACCGCGTGCATTTCCTCGATGCTGTCGAAGAAGCCCACGATGTGCGCCGCGCTGAACGTATCGCCGGCCTTTACGGGCAGGCCGTGCATTTCAAGGATCATAACGATGATATCACCCGGCCGCTGGCTGCACCATGCCTCGTAGACGACGGAGGGATCCAGCGTGAGACCGCCAAGCCATGGCCCGTCACCGCCCGTTTCCGGATCCCGAAGCCGGTAAGCCCGGATGAAATGACCGGGCGTTTTGTTCAGGTCGCGGCGATACCCGAATTTCCGGTCCGGCGGGAATGGATCGAAGAATTCGCTCGAAGGGACGCGCAGACCGTCGGGACCGCTCAGATAGCTGAGATAGATTTCGCTGAACGTATCGCCTCTGCTGTGCCGGATGCAGCCGGGCGTGTCATTCCTGAGAAACATTTCCGGAGAATCGTTCGCGCTTTCAATCCGGTCCATCAACAGGAAGAACCGCTCGCCCTCGGGAAAGACAATCAACTGGGTCCATTGAGACCCCGTGTTGCGGTCCGGCGCCGCATATTCGAAACGATACCGGGTCCTGATGGCGATGAAGTCCCTCCCGTGAGTCACTTCCGGCTGAACGGGCTTCATCCGGTGGCAGAGTTGCGGCCCCTCGATCATGCGCTTTCGATGACTGCTTCCGTGCGCCAGGATGGCATATTCCCTGCTTCCGGGGTCCGACTGGTTCTCATGCCAGCGGTATTGCCCCAGGCCGTGCCCGTCGTCGGCAATCGTGCTGCCGCCATACGATTCGTCGCTGCCGGGCTCCATCAGCCAGTCGACCACCATCAGACCGTCGCCGATTTCGGAGAATCCGGATTTCCTGTCGACGAACGATCCTTTTTCGATCCCTGTCATCCATCGCTTCGGGTCCCGCTTCGGAATCGCGGCTTCGAGTTCGGCGGTCTCGATCCGGATCCTTCGATCGTCTTCGATCACGCTTGCCCACTCGTCATCTTTCATTACTGTCATCCTCTCACAATCGACGACACTTCAAACACAGCGGCCCCTGCTGCAGGTGCGTTTCGCGAACCCACTTTATACCAACGTGACATCCGCGATTTTGATATGGCTTGACCACGTCGTTGACCAGGTTAAGAAGGACGTTGAACGATGATAGCCGGATGCCGGTCGGAAGGGTGGGAGTCCTGCTCCTTACGTTTCCCCTCTCGCGTCTCGCTTCTTCAGATGTTTGCGCAAGAATTCGAAGGTGCTCACGCCGTTGATGGTGTGCGGGCCGTTGAAGTATTCAATTTCCGTGCGGTCTTCCAGGCCCTGAAGCGCGTAATGCCGGTATGTCCTGGCATATTCGTAGGCCACCCATTCGTCCGGTGCGACACCGTCGTGGTGCCCGCGTTCGACCATAAAGGGACGGGGGCAGATCAGCCAGGACATTTCAGCATAGTTGAACGTATTGCCAAGATTGAACTCGGGCATTTCGTATTCACCACTGAACAGATAACTGTGCCTGTGTCGAGCCGAGGCGTTTTTCCAGATCCACTCGTTGAAGTCCGCCGAGCAGATGGAGAGACAGTATTGTTTGACGAGAGCAGGGACGCGCATGGCGGTTTTGCCGCCGTAGCTGATACCATAAAAGCCGATGCGCCCCGCATCCACGTACGGCAGGGACGACAACCAAGCCAGCGTCTGCTCGTGCTGCCGGACGATGAAGGAAAAAAGCGAGAGTTTGAGCGGATTTGCCTTACGCTGAAGCACCCGAAAGGCATCCTGCCCGATGTAGGGATTCTGAGGGGCGTACGTGACAAAGCCCTCCCTGGCCAGATCGTATGCGAAATTTCTGTACGGATGTCGCGGACCGTTCGGATCTACCACGGATTGGGCCCTGCCCTCCAACCCGTGCTGGCAGACCACTATCGGGTGTTTTTCGTCCTTTTGGATATTTTTGGGGATCAGCAGGATGCCATAAGCGAAGACGTCGGAATAGACTTCGAGCACAACCTCGTAGGCCCTGACTTCAGGATGGTCGTAGAACAAACGGGTGCGCGGGTTTGGAGGCAGTGAAATGGGCGGCAGGGGACCAATGACGTCGTCCCAGAGTCGCCGGCGGTATTCCTCGACCATATCCGCATCGATGCCCGTGTCGGATCCTCCGGCTTCGGCCCAGTATCCGGCCCGACGGAATTCTGCCTCCCCCAGGGCGAACTGCGTGTGATCCAGGAGTTGATCGAATTGCCGTTTAAATCGGGCTTTTTGAGATACACCTTCGCGAACTCGGGTTGGCAACACCGACGACGACACCGAAGATGAAGACGCACCAAGGGCTTTCAGAAACGCTTCCAGCGTCACGTCGGCGCCGGCCCGTCCGTCGGGGCTTCCGGTCATGACCAACGAGCCGCCGTCCGCGGCGGCCAAACCGCGAGCGCGGTCGAATTCCGCCTCGACTGCTTCCCGGCGCGGCGTCGTCAGCCGGCCCGGAGCGGCGGTTTGCCTGCGGCCCCGGGCTTCCGGCGGTCCTGTGATTTCAGGATGGTCCGCAATTTCCACGACGAGCGAGCGAGGGGCGATTAGAGACGCGATTTCGGCGTCGCCGAACGCATCGAGCAGGCCAAACAGGTTTCGATAGATGGGTTGGCGCCAGAGGTCTTCACGGGGTTGAAAGTAACCGGAGACCGAAACTGCGCCGATGCGCGCATCCAGTGCGGCGGCATAAAACGCGACCAGGCCCCCCTCCCCGTGCCCGAACACGCCGACCGGAAGGTCGTCGGAACACAGTGCGTCGACCGCAGCGAGGATCTTCTGGATTTCGTACCCGATGACGTGACGGCCCAACTCATACGCCGCGCGGTAGATGAACTCCCGGTGCGGCTGGTTGGTCATGCCGATATCGGGATGTCCCGAGTGGTCGCACCGGCGGTCCATCAGGACAGGAACGAGGACGCGGCATCCGTTCTCGGCCAGCCGCCGGGCAACCTGCGAAGAGGCCGGAACGCCTGGTTGCAAGCCGCTGAATTGCTCCGGTGTGAAGTCACAGTCCGGGAGGGCAATTACATTGGCAACCGGCGGCCTGTCTGGCTGCAGCAACAGGCCCTCGCCGTCAACGCCTTTGAGCGCGGGCCAGTTGACTTCAAAGATCCGACAGCCCTGACCGGAAGCCACTTCGGCCGGACCGTCAACGGGTGAAACGATCCGGATGGTTCCGCTTTCGCGGGAATCGAAAAGGCCCAGCGTGTCCGAGAGGCACTTGCGTAGCGCTTCGGCCGAAGCCGCCGCTCGTTTGGAATCGCGGCGGCTTCGCGCGGACCGCGTCGCACGCGTGAGGTAACGATCGATACCCGCGACCATGGCGGCGGCCAGGTCGCCCTCAACGTCGAGCCGCCTGGTTCCCGGCAATACGCATTGGGTTGACAATTGATGCCTCCCGGAATCTCATGATCCCGGATCGAAGTGGAATCCGGTGAGTCGACGCCTGCTCACGCAATGGCTCCGTCGCATTCTCGCCGGTTATGATTTCTGAAGTTCGCGATTCCGATTCTTCCACAAGCTAAGCCATCGCGTCCGGAATATCAACAGACATCCGCCGTTCAGGGCAGAATCTCGCGAAGTTCGTCGCTCTCTGCGGTGATCTGCTCGCTTCCGACGTCCGTGATTACGAAAACATCCTCCCACAGCATCTGAACGCCCTCTGCAGCCAGTCCGGGCTCGGTGCTGAGGACCATCCCCGGCGCCAGCGGCGTATGATCGTCAGGATGAATGCTCGGCGGTTCGGTAATCAGCATGCCCTGCCCGTGACCCATACGGGAAGGGCCAAAGCGCTCCAGCCCCTCCGTCTGCGAACAGACCCTGTCGATCGCATCGTTCCCCGCGCGGTAGATCTCGGAACACGTTACCCCGGGACCCAAGGCCGCGGACATCGTTCGGTTCACCTCCAGAAGCGCGTCGTACAGGCGTCTCAACGCGTCAGTCACCGTACCCAGGACGCCCCACCGCGTATAGTCGATGGTATACATTCCCACTCGGGCGCCGGTATCCACGCCGACAACCTGGCCGGCTTCCAGCGGCCTGACGAAAGCGAACGGGTTCCGCGATCCAGGGATGCCCAGAAGCAGCATGACGAACGACGTGCCGTCGCCGCCCTCTTCCAGAATCAGCCGGCGCAAGAGGCGGACGGTCTCACGTTCCGTCATCCCCGGACGAATCATCCCGAACAGCCTCTGGCGCGCTCTTGCCGTCACTTCTCCCGCCTGCCGGATATACGCGATCTCTTCCTCCGACTTCACCATCCGCAACTTCACGATGGCATCCGCAGCGTCCACAAAAGCGACGTCCGGTAACGCCGCAGTCAGGTCCTGATACGCGCCTGCCGGCATGCCCATCCGCTGTTCCTGCCCAAGCTCCACACCCACGGACCCCCCGGCCGTTCCCGCGTCCCGGAGCGCCCGGATCACAACGGCCCGCGGAAACTCAAACAGCTCCGTGTACCCGCGCACGTCGGTCACGTAGGACCCGAGCGCCAGGTTGTCCTGTCCCTGCGTGACCACGATCGGCGCCCCCTCCAGGGGCAGGATAAAGACCGACGGACGGGTCAGCGACGCGTGGAGGGCGGCGCTCGCCGCGGTGCCCGCGAAGTACTGAAAGTTCTCCTCGCCGGTGACGAACAGCGCGTCTATCCCGCGCCGGTCCATTTCCTCACGCGCGCGGACATAACGCCGCTCCATCTCCGCGCGCGAGAACATAGCGTATTCAGGATCGCGAGATGCCATCGCCTTTCCGCCGCCAGATGTGGGAAGGTTCAGTAACGTCGCGGTTCAGATCGACCACAACCGCCTTCCCGCGAGAATGGGATCCGACCGACACCGGAACCTCACGTTGTCGAGCAAGTTGGAGCTAACAGAGTCATAATATTTGCGGAAAATTTTCTATTTTCTACTCATTTTTCTAATTAATCAAGTATATTTGTAATATATATTGACAATATTGCATTAAAACTGTATATTTTTTCCGACTTCGCAAGAACGAGACAGACCAGGGACGAAAATGGCCATTCGCCACGAAAGCAAGGCCTTCGACCGACGGCGTCCGTACCTGCATGTCGATGACGGCATCCAAGATACCGCCGGTCCGGAACGGGCGCAAGACACTTTGCTCGATGAGTGGGCCTGTGCGCCGCCGCGGGACGAGGTTTTCGTCCAATCAACCGAATGTCAATTCAACGCAGGCCATTCGATCAAGGAGAATGTCAACCGTGCGGAAAGTATTGGAAGGATGTCCGACGTGCGGCGGTGAACTGACGATATCGGGACTACAGTGTCACGCCTGCCACACCAGAATCGAGAGTCAGTATTCGACGTGTCCCTTCTGTCGTCTGAATCAGCAAAGCCTCGACTTTATCGAAATATTCGTAAAGAACCGGGGCAATATCAAGGAGATGGAACGCGAACTGGGAATCTCCTATCCCACGGTGCGCAACCGGCTGAACGCCGTTATCGCCGATCTTGGCTACGAAGTGGGGGCGGAGCCCACCGCGGCAGACGATCGGGCGGAAAAGCGGGGCGATATCCTGAAGCAACTTGACAAAGGGGAAATAACCGCGACGGAAGCGGCCGAACTGATCAAGCAGTTGAGGAGGAAATAGCGATGAGTACGGAAAGACTGGAAATCCTCAAAATGCTCTCCGAGGGGAAGATCAACCCCGAAGAGGCCGAGCTGTTATTGCGCGCTCTCGACGAGCGGTCCGGCCCGGACGACGAAACTGAAACGGCGGGGAGCGGGCGTGAAAGCAGAAAAAGGCCCTTCGAGAGATTCACGGAGGTCTTCAGCGAAGTCGGCAAAGAGATCGAGAACGAAGTTACCAAAGCGATGGACTCCGTCCGGTGGCAGGACATCGGGAAGATGGTGAACGAGGCGGTCGATCAAGCGACTACCTCCGTCGCCGATACGTCAGATGAATGGAAAAGGGGCGCCGGAAGACGCCGGGCGGGGAAACAGCAGGAATGGACGTTCGACGCGGCCGGCATCGCGACGATCGACGCCAGGACCGTCAACGGCTCAGTCTCGGTCGACGGCACCGATGGCGACAGGATCATCGTCCGCGCCTGGAAAGCGGTTCAAGGAC
Organism: uncultured bacterium; assembly: GCA_964551635.1. Lineage (GTDB taxonomy): Bacteria > Latescibacterota > UBA2968 > UBA2968 > JAAXHE01. The sequence continues at coordinate 7,812 of CAZKDZ010000058.1, forward strand.
AACGCGACGCGAGAGAAGCGTTCGATCGGGAAGTCGAGGTGCGCGCCGAGCATGCGGACGACGTACTCCGCATTTTCGCCGACCATCCCAGGCCGCCCGGCGGCGTGAGTCTGGCCGTTCACTACGAAATCGAAACACCGCGCGCCATGTCCGTGCGTTTGCGCAGCGTGAACGGGAAGATCGGTGTTCGGGGAATCGATGGTGCGATCGATGCCGAAAGCGTCAACGGCGCCGTGTCAATCGAGGGCGATACCGGCCCTGTCAAGGCACAGACCGTCAACGGGAAAATCAGGGCGGAAATCGGACGGCTCGTCAATGCCGCGAGCTTCCTTACCACCAATGGATCGATCGACCTGGCGGTGGGGGAATGCGCGGCTTCGGCTGCCGCCAGGACCAACAACGGCGCGGTCAGAATGACACTTGGTTCAGGCTTTTCTGGCCGGATCGACGCCAGGACGAACAATGGGCGCGTCGGCTGCGATTTTCCCGTCGCCGCCGAGCGCCAATCGAGAAAACGCCTCAAAGGCGTCATCGGCAGCGGAGGCGACGTCGTGGTGAAACTGCGAAGCGTGAACGGAAGTATCCATCTGAAACAGGGGGAACATACACGGTAGATCACGCCCGACGCACAGTCGATATTATCGGTTGCCTTTGCAGCAATTGTGCGATTCCTTGCCACACCTGGCTCAATCCCGCTATTTCTGCTTGCTGAGAACAGCAACAAACGCTTCCAGAACCGCGTTCTCTTCAGGCGTCAGTTCCTCTGTCGAGTCCGGCAGCGCTGCATAACGAACAGCCCCTTCTGCCAGCCGGGCATTCTTCTGATCGGTCAATCCAGCCAACTGCATGAACCCCGTCCGCGGCATTTGAAAGTAGTTGGCAAGCTGGCAGGTCGTCCGTAGCGCGGGTCTATAGTACACGTCGCTTTCGATTTCCACCAGTTCCGTAAGAGCCACATTTGCATCCGTTGCAAGCTGCTCACGGCTGATCCCTCGCTGCCGACGCATAAGGTTGATTAGACGACCAAAGACAATGTTCGATTCGTCGCCGTCTCTCTCGGCTACAGGAGCAGTATCGAACACCGGATCACCAGAAAGACGACCTACACCAATTTCCGCGTCGCCCTCAAGATGCGCCAGGCGCATACACCACTCTTTACTGACTTTAAACTTCATCGCTACCCCCCTTCTTGACGAAGGCCTGCGCTTGTTCGGGCGTCATCTCGAAGTAGCGTAGACCCTCATAGTCGAGATCGGTCCCCAGATCGGTCATGCCACAGGTACTGGAGTAGAATCTATCTGCCTGGGGCAGCGAATGGAGACCGATTCGTCCCTGAAACTCCAGTTCCTCGCTCACCGCGACGGCAGCCCGTACTAGAATACTCCCTACGCCACGGTATCGTGGTGGCGTGAACAACTCGGGGCGGTTCCAGGGCGCGTTCTCAACGTACTTTACGTACACGAGATGTTGGCCATTCTGGTCGTCGATCCGGCATCTGTGCGTCGCCGTATCAACAATCATCAGGCCCTGCGTTACGCCATCGCAGACGATGGCGAAACCCGGGCTTGCCAGCATCCCGTGAAGGACGTCTACCTTATTGCGCCAATTCCAATGGCGACTTTGAGGCCAATGCAGCCTCGCGACCCCCTGACGTTTCAAGCGCTGTATCGCGTTGAACAGTGCCGGCAACCACTCGCCCTCCCAATCTGCAAGGTGTTGTTCCGTAATGGCGTGCGTGAGTTCGGCTGCTTCCGATTCGCCCGTCGAAACGTTCAAGAGATGGACAACCGAAGCCGGTACTGTCATACCAACATGACCTCGGCCTTCTTTTTGGTTTGTTCATCCTCGAAGAACAGCTTTTCGCCACACTCAAGCCTTGCTTCGATCAATTGATAAATCCGCAATGCTTGACGCAAAAGCGCTGTCTTGCTTAAGTCCTTCTTTGTGCTCAGTTCCTCCAACACGTCCATCTCTGCTTCCGTGAGATTGAGTGTCATCGTCCTCTTGGAACTCATGAATGGATCCTCCATATGTCGTCCGGACATTATACTTTGCATAATAACGAAAATATGGCCACATGTCAATTAAAATATATTGTTATACTGGCTATTTAATAGCTATAATTTAGCTGCAATTGCTTTTCCAAATTTACCCTTTACGCAACCCCTGTTTCTGTTTATATTCGCCCGGTCTTTATCGCCACAGAATGCAATTCCGAAGTTACCCAGAAAAGGAGCAGGAGATGGCGTTGGAGTTGTTCACCCGCGTTTTCGACGTTGAGAAGATCAGGCTTTCCGGAACCGAGGAATTCATCGTCCGCGGCGGCCGCGACCTTTTTGAAAAGCTGCCCCAGGCACTGGAGGGCATCCGTCAGATCGGGGTCATCGGGTGGGGTTCTCAGGGCCCCGCGCAGGCGTTGAACCTCAGGGAGTCCCTTCAGGGCAGTTCGATTACCGTCAAAGTGGGCCTGCGGGAGGGTTCGGGCTCCATGGACGAAGCGCGGGCGGCCGGTTTTACGGAGGAAAACGGAACGCTGGGCGAAATGTACTCGGTTATCTCCGAATCGGACCTGGTACTGCTTCTCATCTCCGACGCCGCTCAGGCCGAGAACCACGAACGCATCTTCGATGCCCTCAAACCCGGCGCCACGCTGGGTCTGTCGCACGGGTTCCTGCTTGGGTACCTGAAAACCGTGGGCGCCGCATTTCCACCGAACGTCAACGTGATCGCCGTGTGCCCCAAGGGCATGGGGCCGTCGGTGCGTCGCCTCTACGAACAGGGCCGGGAAGTCAACGGCGCGGGCATCAACGCGAGCATCGCCATTCAACAGGATATCGACGACAAGGCAACGGACCTCGCCCTGGGCTGGTCCATCGCCCTCGGGGCGCCCTTCACCTTTCAGACCACGCTGGACAAGGAATATCTCTCGGATATCTACGGCGAGCGCGGCATCCTGCTCGGCGCCGTACACGGCATCGTCGAAAGCCTCTACCGCCGGTTCGTATCACAGGGACTTTGCGAGGAAGACGCTTTTGTTCACTCATGCGAATCCATTACCGGCCCCATCTCCAGGTGCATCTCCCACCACGGGATCCTGCGTCTTTACGAAGACCTGGACGACGGCGGCAAGGCCGAATTTCGAAAGGCCTACTGTGCAGCCTACAGGCCCGCACAGGAAATCCTCCTCGAGATCTACGACGACGTGGCCAACGGGAACGAGATCCGCAGCGTCTACGCCGCCCACAAGAGGGGATTCCCGATCGGCGAAATCGACGGCACGCGGATGTGGGAGGTTGGCAAGGCGGTTCGCGCCAGGCGAGTGGAAGAAGAGATACCCATCAACGCATTCACCGCGGGGGTTTACTGCGCCACGATGATCGCCCAGGTGGACATTCTGGCTGAGAAGGGCCACACCTATTCCGAAATCTGCAACGAATCCGTGATCGAATGCGTGGACTCCCTCAACCCCTACATGCATTTCAGGGGCGTCTCGCACATGATCGACAACTGTTCCACCACCGCCCGATTGGGCGCCAGAAAGTGGGCGCCGCGTTTCGACTACAACCTCACCCAACAGGCCTACGTCGCCATCGATACCGGCGAAGCCCTGGACGACAGCGTCTTCGACAGGTTCCTGGCCCACGAGGTGCACGATTCGCTGGCAACCTGCGCCGAACTGCGTCCCTCCGTGGACATATCCCTGGCGGAATAGCCGGGACATTTTTCCGTCGCACGCCACGCCGCCGCGATGGCCTGATTTTCGTTCAGGCCTCATCTCACCAGGCGTCTGAACAGGTCCTCCCGCATCTCGCAATGCAGCAGTTCATCCAGCCGCCGGTTCTCCAATCCATCCCGGATCACCGCGAAACTTTCCCTCACCGCCGCCTCGGTGTGGTCCAGCGCCGCATCGTCGTGCGCGCAGTTGAAGAAGAATCCGGTGGACAGGATCAGACCTCGTTTCGCGTTTTCCTGGATGAAGAGCGTGGTCACCTTCCTGGCGTCGTCAGGGTCGCCTACTTGAAAGCGGATGCCCGGGTGGGCGGCAATCCCGACGCATTCGGCGTCTACTCCTACCTCCCCCGCCACCCGGTTGATCCTCTCCTTGAATGACGCCCCGATCCGTTCGAAATGGCTCACGGCGTCCCGCCGTTCCAGCTCCCTGACCGTCGTCAGCGCGGCCACGGTTCCGATCGGGTCGTCCCAGTAGGCGCTCGAGATGAACATCCGGGAAACCGGCTCCATCACCTCCCGCCTGCCAACCACGGCAGCCATGGGATATCCGTTCGAGATCGCTTTGGCGAACACGGACATATCGGGAATCACGCCCGTGTACTCCTGGACCCCGCCCAACGCGATTCGAAAACCGCAGGACACTTCGTCGAAAATGAGTACGACGCCGTACTTCGTCGCCAGCGCGCGCACCCCCTCCAGGTATCCCGGCGGCGGCAGCTCCGTGCGCATCGGCTCCATGATGATGCAGGCGACCTCGTTCCGGTTCGCCTTCAGCAGGTCCTCCAGCATCTGCAGGTCGCCGTACTCGAACGGTATCGTCGTTCCTTCCAGCGATCCCGGCACGCCGATCGGCTCGATTCCCGGCCTGAGGTGACCGTCGAGTCGCTCCTCGCCCAGGTTTGCGGCCAGGTACCAGTCGTGCCACCCGTGGTAACCGCAGAACAGCACCCTGTCCTTGCCCGTAACCCCCCGCGCAATCCTTACTGCCACGGTACAGGCCTCGCCTCCGCCCTTCGCGTAACGCACCATCTCCGCCGAGGGAATCAGGCGGACCAGCTCTTCCGCCAGTTCCACGGCGCTTTCGTGCACGATGCTGCAGATGCCGCCCCTGTCAATCTGCTGTCTGACCGCGTCGTCGACGACGTCGTCCGCGTAGCCCAGTATGATCGGGCCCACGCCACTCATCCAGTCGACGTACTCGTTGCCGTCGACGTCCCGGATGCGACACCCCTTCGCGCTGGCGGCGTAGACCGGGCTCACACCCAGGGCCGCCTGCGTGGGACGGCGGCTGAGCAACTGAGTCACCCCGGGAATTACCGCCTGCGCCCGCTCATACACGGCCATCGATCGGGCCACCGAATGCGCATCGTGTTTCGTATTGTTTTTGTTCATCTCCGGTCCTCCCGGCAGGCCGTTCACGCGGGTGACGGCGAAGAAAACGCGGGACCCGCGATGAATCGCCTGTCTACCACGACGTCCATCCTCCGTCGATGGTCATGTTCTGCCCCGTCATATAGCTGCTGGCATCGCTTGCGAGGAACACGATTGCCCCCTTCAGTTCGTGCGGCTCTCCCATGCGTCCCATCGGACTCTTCGTGCAAAGCCGGTCCACCATTTCGTGCGGCGCCGTGCTCATGTTGGGGAAGGGCCCGGGGCTCAGGCAGTTCACCCTCACCCGGTCCGCCGCCCAGTAGACCGCCAGATGCCGCGTCACGTGGATGATCCCGCCCTTCAGGGCATGATAGGCCGCGGGGCTGGCCGGACACACACCCGCGTACGCATCCGGATAGGACGCCACCTGCCCGTACATGGACCCGAGCATGACAATGCTCGCGGGGTCTCCGCGTTCCACGGCGTCGTTGCGCACCAGCCGCGCCAGCGTGAAATATCCGGCCACGTTCCCCTGTTGCCAGGCGAACTGTTCGTGTGTCACGTCCGTCCAGTCGTTCAGCACGCCTTCGTTCCCGTTGTTCACCAGAACGTCGATCTGTCCGGCGGCTTCCACCGCATCGGCAAAACCGGCCTCGATGGACCCGCCGTCCATATGGTCCAGCCGCACGCCCACGTGCTCGGCGTCGCCAGGCAACCTCGCAACCGCCGCCTCGGCGCGGCTGCGTTCCCTGCTGCTGATGACGACCCTGGCCCCCGCCTCGGCCAACGCCGTGGCAAACGCCGTTCCCAGAAATCCGGTACCTCCGGTTACCAGCGCCACCTTTCCACTCAGGTCGAATAACTTCTGCACCGTCGGTTCTCTGGTTGCCATTTCATCACCTCCTGTGCGACGCAAAACTTCTTTCACAGCGGAATAATCGGGAGCACAATGTGGGAAGGCCGCTCGAGGTCCATGTACACCGTGTTTCGGGCGACAACGGAGTGCGTATGCCGTCCCACGGGTTCGCCGGTATTCGGATTCACGTCGAAACGGGGGAAATTGCTGCTGGAGACATCCACGCGGATCCGGTGACCGCGCACGAACAGATTGCTGGTTGGCGTCAACGCGATCCTGACGGCGTTCACCTCGCCGGGAACCATCATTTCGGGCTTCTCCCACCCGTTCCGATAGCGCGTGCGGATAATGGAATCCACCAGATTCATGTGATACCCATCCGGATCGTCTTCGCCGGGTGGGTAGACGTCAATCAGCTTTGCGGTAAAATCCGTGTCCACCGCGGTCGACGAGATCCAGAGATTCACGGTCAGCGGGCCGGTGACTTCGACGTCCTCCACCAGCGGCTCCGTCTGAAAGACGAGTACGTCTGTCCGGGACGCGAGCGTCCTGTACGGCGGCTTTGCGCCGACGATGCCGGGCGCTTCCTGCTGGTGGGCGGCTCCGTCCGGCACGATGCTGCGCATCCGGGCCCTCGGAGGCGTGTACCGCTCCACCATCCCTTCGCCCAGGGGCACCATTTCGTAGAAGCCGGTCACGTTTCCCGCGATGGTGGGCACCGGGTGTTCCGGATCGTGAGCGTAACTGGCCGGCGCGCCGTCCACCCCGGGGGTTTCTGGGCTGAGGCCGCCGCCGCCGTGAAGATAGTACGGCGTGTACCGGGTGCGGGCAAGCGGCCACTCGCTCTCGGACCGCCACGAGCCGCCGTGGTTGAGACGCCCGGCGCCGTTCCGTCGGCCATCGCCTCCTCCCATCACGAAAATACGTACGGGGGGGTCGTCATCCACGTCGTTTCGGACACCCTTAAGCCATCGATCGAACCAGCGCAGGCGCTCCCGGTTGTACACCTCGTCGCCCCAGGCCGCTTCGGGTCCGAAATCCACGTCGCCGGCGAACGAGTCGCCCTCTCCCCGTATGCCGCCGTGGTTCCACGGACCCATCAACAGCCGCTGGGGCGTCCGGTTCTGTTTCGACATTGCAGAGAAATAGTTCGTGGTCGCCCCCGCGAACGGATCGTACCAACCTCCGCTGAAGACGGAAGGAATATCGCCGTGCCGGTCGAAATGGCGTTCCTGGTCGCAGCAATCCTGCTGCCAGAATTCGTCGTACTCGCCGCGATGGTAGTAATCGAACAGCACCCGTTCGAGATTGGGCACCAGGGCCAGGGGCGTGTCTCCCGGCTTGAACGGAGTCGCATAGACCAGTTCCCTCATCCTCTCCATGGCGTCGACGAACGCCTGCGCCGCGGCTGGATCGTCCCCGATCTCCTGCGCGTCGTGCCCGTGCAGAAACAGGGCGCCGAACATGTGCAGGGCCATCGCGCCGCCCTCGCGGGAGCAATGCGCATACATATTGGTCGGTCCCACGTCCTGCCACATTGCCGAGAGATTCGGCGGCCGGCACAGCGCCATCACCGCCTGAACGATGGCGCCGTGCGAACTTCCCACCGTTCCCACCCTTCCGTTCGACCATGACTGTTCCGCAATCCACGACACGGTGTCGTATCCGTCCATGCCCTCACCGGGATTGGCGGTATGGAAGTACTGCCCCGTCCCCTCGGACCTGTGACGGCCCCTCAGGTCCTGGATCACCGCCACGTATCCCCGCCGGGCGAAAAACATCCCCACGGGCTCCACCCACATCTGCGGACTGCTCTTGTCATAGGAAGTACGCCCCAGAATCGCCGGAAATCTGCCGGGCGCGGGTTCTCCATCCACGGCGGGGCGGTAGACGTCCGTCGCCAACCGGACGCCGTCGCGCATGGACACCATCACGTCAGTTGCGGTAACGACCCCGTATTCGGGTTCCGGATTCATGTTCATTCAGTTCCTCGTTTCGACGATCCGTTATGCCAGAATCCCGTCACCCGCGACAACGGCTGGGGCGCCGGAATCGAACCGGACTTCCGCGAAGTCAGACTCCGCTTGCAGATCGAGCGCGGTATCGCCAACGTGTACCGCATTACCCTTGCAGATTGCGACCGACATCATCTCACCGTCGCGTCCCCGTCGAACCATGCAGAGTTCCGCGTCGGTCCGGATGTCCGTATCCTTCTGCAGCATCCATCCGCCGTCCCGCCCCTTATCTTCCGCGTCTCTGGCCAGGACCACGTCCCGCCGTCCATCCGTGAGTACGATTTCCACGGCCACGTCCGAATCCCAAGGGTCTCCGCTGTCTTCGACCTGCAGCGAAAGACGCCGTACTCCGGCGATGGCCGACTCCCCCTCATAGGGTTCGATGACACCCACGAACGTGGACGCCAGCGGACCCGCATCCGATTGCCGCCGCACCATCACCCTTGGGATCCAGGCCGTCTCGCTGCCGCCATAGCCGCGCAGCGCAACCCACGCCTCGGCAGTAGATGCCTGCGCGCCTGCGGTCAGGTCGGTGTAACGCAGGTGCACGTCGCGGTCCTCCTCGAGATAGCCGAACCGGTCCTCCATCTTCCAGTCCACGTGCCATCCCGGGGCCGGCCTTTCATCGCTCATGAAGTCGCGCATCTGCGTCTCGTACCCGTAATCCGCAGCGGGCGTCAGCGCGAGCCCCCGTGTCGAAATCTTCCCGAAATGACTGTGCATGAACTTCGCGTGGTCTCGCCCGCCTGCGACGCGGAACACATCCAGAAGGTAGCTTCCAATGTCCGAAGTGTCGACCATCGCCACGGTCCGTTCATAGCGCGGTATTCCGTACAGCGCCGAACCGTTCGCCCGGATCGCCCGGAACTGATCGCCATCCGCCCACAACGTCGACTCGCCATCCGAGGGCCGCTCCTGGTCCTTCCCGTCCACAACCACGGTGTTGTGACCGGCGGTACTCACGTACCAGTGGAATTTCGGCCCGCTCCACCCTCCGTAATGTACCGGCGGGTAACCGAAATCCGGCATCAGGTCCAGGCCCATTGCGAACAGCCCGAGGTTCATCCCGTCGGCGTGTCCGTGAGGTCCGCCCGAGTCGTAGTCCAGCCACGCGGCGCGGCGGCAGTCGCCCCGACCGGATCGCAGGATGGCCAGTCGCCACTCCGACTTGTTGGCGCCGGTCTGCCGGATTTCCGTACCGCTGGCGTCGATAACGGCCTGCACGTCGGCCTGGAATGCCTCCGGATCGTCCACAAAGAGATCGTGCGGCAGCCCGTCGACCGTACTTCCGTTGGCCTGGAACAGCGCCTGAACGTAGGCCGCATCGCCCGTTTCCCGGTACAGATGCCACAGGAAAGCGTACATCGACGGCTCCAGCCCGGGATCTTTGGAGAAGGAGACGCCCACGTAATTGTCGACCTTACACGCGAAGTATCCCGTGTCGCCCGCCTGAGGATAGTATTGTTGCAGGCACCACGTATCGATATGAAACCGGTACGTCTGCCGCAGCTTCGGGTGCCTTGCCAGCATATCGCCCAGGAATCCGGGATCGACCCTGCTGAACCGCGCCAGGAACTGCGCCAGGCTCTGTATCACCCCTGAACAATAACCCGCGAGGCCCTTTTCCCCCGTCACGCCGTCCACCGCCGTGGCGCGATCCATCATCTCGGCGATCAGGCCATACACCTTCTCCCGGTTTCCCTCCCAGTCCAGGACTGAATGAATCGTGATCAACGCGATTTCCTTGCGTGGATAGTTGGACCGGATCCGATCATGATTGACGACCGTATCCTGGAGTATACCCTCCTCGATATGCCGCGTCACGTCCGCCGGCGTCGCCTTGTTCGCCTCAATGCCGTACTGCGCGGCCTTCCCGCTTAGAAATCCCGCCAGGGCTTCATCTTCCCCCAACGCGTCCCTGACCTGATCGTAGGCCTGCGCGAGTACCCGCGCTTCCTCGCACGCGTCGTGCCAGGTGGACACGTACCCGGCGTGCGCGGGACCTTCATACATCATCGCCTGGTCTTTGAAATTGAACGTCGTGTACAGGTCTGCCACCCGGTCGAGCAGCACCCCCGCCTTGTGGGCAAACACGGGCTCTCCCGTTGCCGCGTATGCCGCTGCGAGCGCACTTATGCCTCCGTGGACGACCTGTTTCCACTGCCCGTATACCAGGTACGTGCCCACGAACCACCAGGTGTTTTCGCCGTCCCTGTACCCCTCGCCGTCGTCCACCCCGAACATGTGCAGCGGATCCGACGGATCGGGATGCTCCGTGTTGAACAGGAGCGAGCGGTCCGCAAGGCCGTGCTGGAATACACCTTGTTCATCCAGACCGGAGCGGTAGAACGCGTAAAAGTCGTTTTTTGGAAACAACTCTTTGCAGTGCGGGCATCGAAGCTTCCACGGGAGGCGCAACGCCTGGATTCGCCAGTTGTACATCGGCACACCCTCCCCGCACGCCGGGCAGTGCCCGTTCGACCAGACCATCCAGGACCTCCGGATGGTACTGCCGAACATCAGGTCCCACAGCTCATCGTCCGAAAACCCCACCCACGGCCGAGCGGCCTCGACGATCCTGTCCCGCGCCTGCCTTGCCGACGCGTGACGATTTGCGTTGCGCTTCGCCTTTTCAATCAGCTCCGCCGGGTAGAACAAGCTGCCCTTGCTCACGTCTGTGCCTCCTCGTTGTGTTGCGGCGCAGGGTCAATCCTGCTTGATCGACCCGACGCGGCGCGCTATTTTCGCTTGCAGAAGTCTCCCTCAAATACCCAAGGTACAGGAAACGGACCTATGCTGATTGCCTCACAGGACTTCCGCTGGCACGACCGCGGCGAAGGAGGCGTCTACATCTTCGGAGAGGACGGCTACCTCACGATCGACGGTTCGGGAGGCCGCGCGCGCTGTGCCAGGCGAATCGAAAATACCATTCGTCGCCCGGAAGATGCAGTTGCGCTGAAACTCCGGGTGGCCCTTGGAAAGTGCTACCATATTCTCTTCACTTGCGCGGACGACCGGATTGCGCTGGAATGCCTGATAGACGGCGATGGTCGAATCCAGCTGGCAGGGGGCAGGGGAACCGTCGACTCCGGAAGGTCCCTGACCTTTCACTACGGCAGATCCTACGCCGATCCGGCCGTTCGCCCACCCTACGTCGTGCCGTCCGACGAACATCGCCTGACCTTTTCGGGATTCGATTTCGAAAAGGGGAGGTTCATGTTCACCCTGGACAATAACGACCCGGTTGAGATTCAAGGATGCGTTGGACCGGACATTGACGAAATCAGAACGATCGAACTGGCCACGGAGACGGTTGGGCCCGGCAGTCTCATGCGCCTGAGGGAATACGCCGAATTCAACGATGGCGCGGCATCCCGTGAGACGTTTCCGCTGCACTGGGCGCCGGTTCCTCCCCCTCCGGACGGCATGCCGGACGACAACGTCTGCGAAACGGTCATGCGCCCCGTGGATTTCCGCTGGCTGGAGACGACCACGAAGTACGGTTACGTCAAGGCACGGATCCCGCCGCTGAAAGCGGGCGCCGTGGAATTCGAGATGAAGCCTGCCGACGCGGCGCTGGAGTCATGCCTCATCCTGGAGGAACACCAGGGCATCATCAAATACGGCAACATCCAGTTCGGGTTGCTACGGGGCAAGATAATCATCTGCACCGGGGAAGGCACCACCGAATTCGATCAGGCCGTTGAGGTCGTGAGCGGAAGGGTGTACAGGTTCCGGATTGAATGGGATGCGCGAAGCGGCGAGGTGCGTCTCCGGATCGACGGGGAAACGATGACAAACAGAGGGTCGGACGCATTCTCCTTCGCCAACCTTCCGGTGAACGGGATCGATACCATCACGCTCCATCCGGGAGACGTGCGGGCGAGAAGAAGCCTCATGGAGAAACGCCTCGGCGCAAAGCCGCGGGAGGTGACCACGTCGATCGTACTCTGGGGCGCATTCCGGGTTTACGATCTTGGTGGGAAACAAGCGGATTCACATTGACGATGCCGCCTTGCGATATCAATTCCCGAATGCCTGGTTCCAGTAGGGGCGACCACCCGGCTCCAGGTTTTATGGAACCCTCGCCCGGGCGGGTTCGTCAGCGAGGTACGTGGCCCGACGGTTGCGATCGAATTCGTACGCATCTGACTTCAGTCATCCCGCATTTCTCCGGCAAGCACGAGCATTAATGGTAATGATCTCGCGTCTTCACCGTGAATTGGATGGGGTATACGTCCTTGACTTTCCGGGCGCATTGATTAATTTCCGTTCGGTCCCCGGCGCTCGATCGTCGGACCGAACGTTGAGATTCCAGACGGGCGGACGGAATCAGCAAGCTGCCGCCCGCCGCCGTCAGGGGAGAATCACGGAGGAACGATCGTGCACGTCGCCATAATCGGCAACGGCGTCACCGGTGTCAGCGCGGCGATCAGGCTGCGGCGCAAGCAGCCGGACTGGCGCATCACCCTGATTTCCGGCGAATCCAGATACCACTATTCGCGGCCGGCCCTGATGTACGTTTTCATGGGCCATATGACCTATCAGGGCACCAAACCCTTCGAAGACGACTTCTGGTCCATTAACCGGCTGGACCTGCGCAGGGACTGGGTCGCCGGGATCGACGCCTCGCGAAAATGCCTTGCTCTCCACCGGGGCGGTGACTTTCACTTTGACAAACTGCTCATTGCCGCCGGCTCGAAATCCAACAAATTCGGATGGCCGGGACAGGACCTCGAAGGCGTTCAGGGCCTCTATTCCCTCCAGGACCTCCGCAGCCTTTACGACAACGCGAAGCACACCCGGCACGCCGTGATTGTCGGCGGCGGCCTCATCGGAATCGAACTGGCCGAAATGCTGCATTCGCGCAACATTCACGTCACCTTTCTGGTACGCGAGCCGTCCTACTGGGGCAACGTCCTTCCCAGGGAAGAGTCCGGTATGATCAACGAAATCATCCGGGAACAGGGCATCGGTCTCAAACTCAGCACCAGCCTCAAGGAGATTCAGGACGACGGGAACGGCAGAGTATGCGGCGTTGTAACGGAAGACGGCGAGCGGCTGGAATGCCAGTTTGTGGGCCTGACCGCGGGCGTGTCTCCGAATATAGACCTCGTAAGGGATTCCGAAATCGAAACCGGCCGGGGGATCCTTGTCGATCACAGTTTTCAGACCAGCGTTCCGGACGTCTACGCCGCGGGCGACTGTGCCGAAATCGTCACCGGCGGCGAGCGGAACCTGTTGCAGCAGGTCTGGTACACCGGCAGGAAACAGGGAGAGGTGGCTGGGGACGTCATCGCGGGAGAAGACTGTACCTACGACCCGGGCATCTGGTTCAACTCCGCCAAGTTCCTGGATCTGGAATACCAGGTCTACGGCCGCGTCAACCTCAATGTGCCGGGCGAAAAAAACCTCTACTGGCAACATCCGACACAACGGCAATCCGTGCGTATCGTGCATACCGAACCGGACGTCATCGGCATCAATCTGATGGGGATCCGATACCGCCACGAAGTCTGCGAACGCTGGATTTCGGAACAGCGCCCGGTCGACTTCGTGCTGGACAACCTGGGGGAGGCCAATTTCGACCCCGAGTTCTTCGACAGGCACGAATCCGAAATCGTACCCGCCCTCAGGGAGCAAATGTCATGATCGATTCCGCCACCCTAGACTACGACTTCGACGAGGAAACACTGGGCTTCGAGGAACCGCCCGAGCAGCCCGCGCCGCCGGCAACGTGGCCGGAAAGGATCTCCATTGCGGCCGTAGCGCTCGGCTTCCTGGCACTCATCGTGACACTGCTCGGACCGCTCTCCGGTACATGGACAGGCATCCTGCTCAGCTTCGGACCTATCGTGCTGGGTTCGGCCGCGTATTACTGGTTCACCTACAGGAATACAGTCCCTGGGATCAAGCACGACGGCATCATGTTCGGCAGCGCGACCCATCTGGGACTCATCGGATGGGCCCTGGGCATTGCCATCACCGGATTTTACGTCGTGCTCTATTGGTGGCCCGATTTCCTGGAACGCGGCGTCCGGCTGGTGGACCCGCTATCCAATGCGCTCGCGGGAGGGCCGGCGGACCGATGGTTCTTCTACGGCTTCCTGTACACGCTCGCCATCCTCGTATTCGGCGTCCGCATGTTCATGAAGTACCGCCACAACCGCTACCAGATCATCCGTACCGCGTCGGTGATGTTTTTCCAGCTTGGCTTCGCCTTTCTCATACCGCAGCTGCTCAAGAGCTTCAACCAGCCTGAGTTCTATTTCACCTATTTCTGGCCGCTCAAATACGACTACCTCTTTCCCTCCACCGTGAGCAGTCTGACCGGCCATCCCGGCGCACTCGGCGTCTTTATGGTCTTCTGGGGCGCCGTGGCCACCTTCATCGCCACGCCTGTACTCACCTACTTCTACGGAAAACGCTGGTACTGCTCCTGGGTTTGCGGCTGCGGCGGCCTCGCCGAGACCCTGGGCGATCCCTTTCGGCAACTCTCCAGCAAGACGACCCGATCCTGGAGGATCGAACGGGGCATCATCTACTCGGTCCTCATCTTCATCACCGTAACCACAATCGCGCTCTGGGTCAACTCCGCCACCGAAGGCCGCGTCTTCGGCCGGCTTTCGGGACCGCTTGCCAGCGCGTACGGATTCTACATAGGCGCCCTGTTTTCCGGGGTCATCGGTGTGGGCTTCTATCCGCTGATGGGAAGCCGGGTCTGGTGCCGCTTCGGCTGCCCCATGGCCGCGATTCTGGGCATCTTCCAGCGTTTCTACTCCCGCTTCCGGATCACCACCAACGGCGGCCAGTGCATGTCCTGCGGGAACTGCTCCACCTACTGCGAAATGGGCATCGACGTCCGGGCGTACGCCCAGCGCGGCGAGAACATTGTGCGCGCTTCGTGCGTGGGATGCGGTATCTGCTCGGCCGTCTGCCCGCGCGGCGTGCTCAAACTGGAAAACGGCCCCACGCACGCCGACCGGTACCCCGGCTCAGATCGACCCCTGGCCGCCTTCCAGGAAGCGGTGAGCGCCGCGAAGGTGTACGAGGGAACGAACGGGGCGGCCGCGCCGGAACCCGTAGATCCTGCCCTCCTCAGCCAGCGCAGGCCGCTAAAGTCGCAGTTCACGCGGCGTCTATAATGGCGTTGAAGGTCCCGCTGGGACGCATCGCGTCGGCTGTCCGATCCGGGTCGGGCGCGTAATAGCCGCCAAGATCCACCGGCTCGCCCTGGGCGGCCAACAACTCCGCTGTAATCCGGTCCTCATTCTCCTCGAGCTTTTCCGCAACGTCCCCGAACCGTGCATTCAGTTCCGCGTCGGTGTCCTGCGCCGCCAGGGCCCGGGCCCAATACATCGCCAGATAGAACGTGCTGCCCCGGTTGTCGATCTCGTTCACCCTTCGTGACGGCGACCGCGAGTTTTCCAGGTATTTGGTGATGGCCTCGTCCAGCGTATCCGCGAACACAGCGGCTTTTGCGTTTCCCGTGGTTTCTGCGATCAGCCGGAACGACGGCACGAGGGCACAGTATTCGCCCAGCGAGTCCCACCTGAGGTGCCCCTCCTGCAGGAACTGCTGGACGTGCTTGGGCGCCGATCCGCCCGCCCCGGTCTCGAACAGCCCGCCGCCGTTCATCAGCCGGACGATCGACAGCATCCTCGCGCTGGTCCCGAGTTCCAGTATGGGAAAGAGATCCGTCAGATAATCGCGAAGCACGTTGCCCGTCGCCGCGATCGTATCCTCTCCCCTGCGTATCCGTTCCAGCGAAAACCGCATCGCGTCGCGGGGCTTCATCACGCGGACGTCCAGGCCCTCCGTGTCGTGTTCAGGGAGATAGACATCCACCTTTGCGATGATTTCCGCGTCATGCGCCCTTTCACGGTCCAGCCAGAACACCACCGGCGTAGCGGAGACGCTCGCCCGGCTCACGGCCAGGCCCACCCAGTCTCTGATCGCGGCGTCCTTCGTCTGACACATCCGGAAGATATCCCCGACTTCCACCTCCTGAACGAGCAACACGTCGCCGGACGCATCCACAACGCGAATCACACCCGCGCCGGGAGCTTCGAAGGTCTTGTCGTGCGACCCGTATTCCTCGGCCTTCTGCGCCATCAGACCCACGTTGGACACGCTGCCCATCGTGGCGGGGTCGAACTGCCCCCGCGCCTTCGCGTCTTCGAGAATCTCGCTGTACATGGTCGCGTAGCACCGGTCCGGCACGATGGCGATCGTATCCTGCAGTTCGCCGTCCCGGTTCCACATCTTCCCGCCGTCGCGGACCACATTGGGCATCGAGGCATCGATAATCACGTCGTTCGGCATATGGAGATTGGTGATGCCTCGATCGGAGTCGACCATCGCCAGACCGGGACGAGTCTCATATACCGCGGCAATGTCGGCCTCGATCTCCGACCTTTTGCCGGCGGGAAGGCGATCGAGCCGTGACAAAACGTCGGCCAGGCCGTAGTTCACGTCTGCCCCGATCGCTTCCAGCGTATCGGCGTGTTTATCCAGCGCCTCCCGAAAATAGACCGAGACACAGTGACCGAACATGATCGGATCGGAGACTTTCATCATGGTGGACTTAAGATGCAGCGACAGCAGCGCGCCGTCACGCTTCGCCGCATCCATCTGCTCCGAAAAGAACCGCCGGAGGGCGTTCACGTTCATCACCGCGGTGTCCACCACCTCGCCGGCTTCCAGGGATATCCCTTCCTTGAGTACGTTGACCCGATCGTCGCCCGCGACGAACTCGATTCGCACATCGGTCTCCGCGTTGACGGTGGTCGATTTCTCGCTTTCGAAGAAGTCCCCACCGGTCATGTGGGCGACCCGGGCCCTGGACCCCGATTTCGGCCAGGATTGCATCATCCTGTGCGGATGTCGCCGGAAGAACGCCTTTACCGAAGCGGCAGCCCGCCGGTCCGAGTTTCCCTCTCTCAGGACGGGATTCACGGCTGAGCCGAGGATCACCGAGAAACGCGCCTGCAATGTACGCTCGGCGTCGTTCCGGGGTTCGTCGGGATAATCCGGAATATCGTACCCCTTCGCCTGTAACTCGCTGATCGCCGCTTTCAGCTGCGGAATCGTGGCGCTGATATTGGGGAGCTTGAGGATATTGGCCTCGGGTTTCCGGGTCAGGGCGCCGAGTTCACCCAGGCAATCCGGAATCCGCTGCGCTTCGGCCAGATTTTCGGGAAAATTGGCGATGATTCTGCCGGCAAGGGAGATGTCGCTGATTTCGACGTCGATGCCGGACCCACGGATGTAGGACCGGACAACCGGCAGCAACGCGCCGGTGGCCAGCGCGGGCGCTTCGTCGATCTTCGTCCATGTGATTTTGGCTGTCGCCATTTGCTGTCCTCTCCTTAGCTTATTGACAAATCCTGCGGGAGACAGACCCCGCTGTATCATCCATCGATGCGCAGAAATCGCAGATCGGATTTCTCGCGCCCGAATATCAACTCGTCCTTTACTCCATCCGGCCGGCGCACCTCCAGCCGTTCACCGTCCCATCTGCACGCGGGTACACGCGTATCACGGATATCCGGCCAGATGACCGTCAGCAATTCCACCTCGCGACCGGCCTCTGCGGTTGCATGCAGCACACGGTCCGTAAGCCGGGTCATCACGCAGTCCGGCGGCGCGACGTGGTCCAGAGTCACAGCCGGTCCGGCGAACGCCAGAGAAAGTCTCGTCTTGATTCCCCTGATTTCACAACCCTCGTCCGAGTTGACGATCTCTCCAGCAGTATGCGCCATAAACGTCACCTGCGCCGGCAACGCGCTCCACACTTCATCCAGAACAACCAGGTACCGCCCGTCTACCATGACGACGTGGCGGCGGGCACGTCCGACGTCGTCTCCGAACGACCTGTCCGCCTCCGCCGCGATGGCCAGATGCCGGGACGCCTCGTCCCGGTACAGGAACGTCCCGGTTCCCGGTCCCTGCGGCCTGCCGTTAACCAGCGTGGTGCTGTATCCCTCCGGTGGCGTACTGTAGTCGTGGCTGCGCCGGATCAGCGGTTCTCCCCCGGCCACCACCTGGATCGCGTTCAGATCCCGGCTCGTATGGCCGAAACCGGGAGCGGCGTATCCGCTCTTGAACGACACGTACAGCGCCGGATCCGGCCATTCCGATGCGAGAGCGGCCCACCGGATCTCCTCGTAGACCCGCAGGCGCTTCAGCCCCGTCATTATGGATCCCATCAATGCCGGCGCCGGCCTGTCGCCCACAACGGTACGTGACGCCTCGTGCTGGTAGGGAATCCGTGGAGAGCGCCACATCACGGTATACCAGTCGGACCGCCTGTTTTCGCCCTCGCCGCCGTATGCGTCCGCATACAGTGAAAGGAGGGGTTGGTCGAACCGATGCGCCAGGAGATGCAGAAAAGGCGCCGCTCCGGTGTTCATACCGTCGTTGAACCCCGCCGGGATCCCGCGCGGCGTGAAATAGACGGGAAAATACCCCGCGTCACGCATGCCCGGCAATGAAAAAACACCGTCGTCCGCACCCGTTGCGGATTCCATTGCCGCGCCGTGCAGTATGACCCCGCGCAGGAACACCGCCCAGTAGTTTATGGATTCCGGCCAGGACCCATCTGCCGGGAACGCGCGCATCGGCGTTCCGATGTCTTCCCTGGCGATCCTCAGGACGGCTTCCGCGTCCAGCGCTTCATCCCGGAGGCAAAGCGCCAGCACGGTCGCCACGCTATCCGAAATCGGCGTCAGATTTGCAATCCTCCCCTTCCAGTACGCCTGGTCGTTCTCCATGGCCCACTGGTACACCAGCAGCCCGTTCTCGACCAGCCGATCCCTGAGTACCCTGCGTTCGTCCGACGCGATCAGTTCTCCCAGCCAGTCCATCGCCAGCGCGCAGTACATCGCCTTCCACATCAAGTCGGGATCCGCACCGTATACCCTCGGGTCTCCCCAGAGTACGTGTTCCACGAGCACCCGGACCATCTTCCCGGCAAGCAATCCGTAGCGTTCATCTCCCTCGATCAGATAGACCAGGGCCGCGGCCATCATCTGGTGCGGGTCCCGCTGAAACAGCGTATCCTCCGCGTGACCCTGCATCAGCAGGTCATCGCCGGCGAGCAGGTCGTCGATCGCGATCTCGCGGACCTCGGTCCCGTCGGGCGTGAGGCTGCACTCCGTAATCGCCCCTCGATGAAGCACCTCATCCACCTGTGCCTTCATCGCATCATAGTGCGGTTTCAGGCCCCCTTCCTTCGCCTGCACCCGCAGCCGCTCCACGTCCTCGCGTCGCAGCAGAACACATGGCTGCGGACCCGCGCCCATGACGTTGCAGGGACATTCCAGTCCGCCTGCGGCGTTCAACCCGACCGGCGCGAGGCGCAGCCTGTACCGTCCCCTTGGCACTTCACCGATATAGATTTCAAATGTCGTCTCGTCCGAATCCGCAACGACCGGGCCCCGGTCCAGCGTCTCGCCCGCGTCATTCACCATCGACGCCTGCCATTTCGAACCGGTCAGGCCTTCGCCAACCATCCGGAATCGGCCGCGGCCGCGCTGATCGTTGCCCAACCGCAGCGGATCCAGCCGGACCCGCCGGTGCGGGATGAACTCGCATTGCGTTTCCGCCAGCATCGCGCCGGTTTCCGGATCGGATATGGAAATCGCCAGGCGGTAAGGATACAGGAAGCCCCTGAACGTCCCGAACAGAACATCCAGACGCATCCGCGTTTCGCCCTCGCCGTGGGCCTGGTCCACGAAAACGCACTCGCGTCCGTATGGATCGACAAGCGCGACGCGAACATCCAGCTCTTCGGGCATCCTGGCCAAAGGCCTCAGATTCATCCTGAGTTCCTTTTGCATCAGACCCCCGTCGCGCAGGCTCAGATTCCCGATTTTCAGCCGTGGACTCAACACCAGGCAACCCAACCTGTCGACGCGAAGGGGATCGCCGACGGTCGGATACCGCACCGCCCGGCTCAGCGTGCTGACTTCCAGGCCGGGTTGAATGCGCGAAAGACCGTTGACCACGAATCCGTCCGGCAACATCTCGGGCGGCGGCGTATCCGTCCAATCGGTGAACCGGGACACGTTTAGCGGAATCTGCCGCCCGGACCGGGGACGAACGCCGAGCATGCTCCAGGGCGCCGTCAGACGCGCTGACCAGCCATTCCCGCCCGGTTCCACGTCGAACGTTGCCCGCTCCGCGCCGTCGGGCAAGCGGACCGTCCCATCCGAAAGGCACTCCAGCTGAAGAAGCCTGTCCGACCCCGTCACGATCGACACGACAATACGGTCCTCTCCTTCTGTACGGCCTTCACAGGCCGCCGAAACCTCCAGCGCCTCCCGGGTCCAGAACGCGGAGACCCGCGTACCTCCCCGCGGCCGATCCAGAAGCGGGCGGGCGGGATCCATCATATTTCGCGTTCCCCGGCGCTTCGCGTACTCGAATCCGGTCAGCTTGGAACTCCGGCGGCTGTCCCAGATGTGCTTCGCAATCTCCATCCGGGCGAGTTCCCCCAGCACCGTGGATTCCCGCCCCGCGGGCCATTCGTCTTTCCGATTCAGTTCGATTTCCATTATTTCGGCCAATCTGGCAGGGCGCCCTGCGTTTCGGTTGTTTTCGGATTCCCTCTGCGCCTTCGTGTCTTCGTCTGAACCCGTTATTTCCTGGCCAAACGCATTGAATCCGGGAGGTCTCCCCGGACAGAACAATAACCACATTCAATTAAATACAAAAGCGAATCATTGAAATAGATTATATTCCAAAATGGAATAGATCGTTACTGCGTGCTTGAACCCGTCGAGAGCGACAGAGATGATTAAGGATGATCGGTGTCGTGGCAAGAAGGGAAAGAGCTTAGAGGCTGGAGGCGACCCGAAAGAATGGACAACAGCGTTCTCGAAAAGAGCAAAGAAGCCGCCAGAGCAAATTTGACTCTGAAAGGCAATCGGGAGTCCCGCATGGGGCGTATACCAGCTGCGGACCGTTGAACTCGGGGTGGGGTTTACCTGGAGCGATTCAGAGACTCGTAAACGACGTCATGTTTTCCGACAATGAGAAGGCGGCCTATCCCCAACGTCGGGAATCTTAATGGCAACTCTATACCTTCTATCCAACCTGATGCTGAATACATCTTTGTAACCGGCCACCAATTTGAATCTTCTGTTTTTCCCCAATGTATTTGTCGCAAGTGCCTTTATCGTATCGGGCATGTTGTCTTGAACCTGCGGGGGCAACTTTCGGGCTTGTCCGACGAATCTCCTGCTTGGCTCCTCCAATCTGATCGGCAAATAGGGGTGTCTTTCCATTCCATCATTCCCACAGTTTTTTCAAGAATTCCTCCGGCGACTCACAGACGTCTTCCGGCGCAGGTTCGTTCAGAGCCTCATGAATCATGACGTGCCATCGAAGGTCCTGGCACATACCGATCATCCCTTTAATGGATTCTATCAAAGTGTTCAGTGCATCTACCTGCCGGTTGTCGGTTTCCGGTCCGGCGCTATTGAGAAGCCGGACGAACGTCTTCAGACACTTTTTCAACATCTCTTCGGAATTTTCCAGATGCTCGAAGGACACGTCTGTGTCCTCATAGGGCAACAGGTGCTTCAATCTGTCGGGATTCTTTACCGCCTCATTGTAGATGTTTTGCAGAAACGCGTTATGTCGTTTCGTATCCCGGTTCATTTCAACTGCAATTTTGACAAAGGACCTGACGGATTTTTCTCTGACGTCTCCGCAAACCCATGGTACATCAGTACTTACGATTCCCTGATTGAATGCCATCACCGTTGGTGTGAAAGCGATCCCTGCCATATTTCCCCCGGTGTTGCCTCGTTCGCAACTTCAAGAGAGTACCTCAGTGCACTACGGTTTGTCAAGTTCATTTGCAATAGTACCGGACGGTACGGGTGGCTGCGATTGCGGTCGCACACCGGAGTCAACATCCCTTTAACGTCCTCACCCCGCCTCCGTAATCCTGTACGACGGCTCCAGCCCGCGTGCGATCCGGTGTACGTTTTCCGCGCAGGCCTCCCCGCGCCTCCTGGATGTGCCATACGTCTGACCCGCGGTATGGGGCGTGGCGACAACGTTCGGCAACTTCATAAACGGATGGTCCGCGGGCAAAGGCTCTTCGGCGAATACATCCAGCCCGGCGCCCCGGATCCGCCCGCTTCGCAGCGCCTCCACCAGCGCGTCCTCATCCGCAATCTCCCCTCTTGCCACGTTGATCAGCACCGCCGTGGGCTTCATCGCCGCCAGGGCCCGGCTGTCGATCATGTGCCGCGTCTTCGACGTCAGCGGCACGTGCAGCGAAACGTAATCGGCCTGAGCGAGAACTTCCTCCAGTTCCGACGGCGCCGCGAACACCTCCACACCCAGCTCATCCAGCCTTTCCCCGGGGATATCCACGGCATCTACGGCCGCAATCCGCATTCCCATCGCCTTCGCCCGCGCCGCCAGCGCCTGTCCGCTCGCACCCAGCCCCACAAGCGCCAGGGTTTTTCCGGACAGCTCCTCGCTCACCGGAAAGTAGAACACCTTCGAGCGGAGATTCCGCACGTGTTCGTCGAACTGCTTCGCGAAGTAGAGCATCAGGAACATCGCGTGTTCCGCCAGCGCCACCGCGCTGAACGGGCCGGGGGTATTGGCCAGCATCAGACCTTTTTCAAGGAAATACGCCACGTCCACGTGGTCCACCCCGGTGCCCAGCACCTGCCACAGCTTCACGCGCGCAGCCAGCGCGGCGTCGATAAGGGACCGTGTGCCAACCGACCCGCCCTGGTCCACCACCACGTCCACGTCCTCGAACTGCCAGGCCATGGGTTTCTCGGGATCGTACAGGCATACCGTATGCCCCTCTCCCACCGCCGATCTGAAATCGTCGTACCACGGCTGGAGCATGCCGGGCACGCTCAGGTAAAGTACCTTCATGAGTTACCTTTCTCCCGGTTGCATTCAGACGTTCGTCAGATATATCATCCCCACCCCCAAACGACCCCCGTTCCGTTACCATCTCTCGTGAAGGCGGTGAGAGGGTAGACGGGAGACGGTAGAAGAAACCCTTGCCCTATAGGGTCGTCTAACCTGCCTCTGGCATGAGTTGTAATCCTCGCCGGGCAGCCAATCTCTCCCGTCTTGCGTCTACCCGCTTCCGAGACCTACCCCCTGACCCCGTTCCTGAAGGAAGGGGGAACCGGGGTTCATCGGTGTCTTGTCTTTGAGAAAAAACGGAGATGACGTTATCGCGTCAATGCGAGTCTATATGGGAAGGCGTCAACGCAACGTTTCGCTTTTCTCCCCCTTTCCTTCACGAGAGAGGGCCGGGGGGAGAGGTCGCGTAAAGACGGGTAGACGGTAGAAGATATCCTTGCCCGATCGGGACATCTGACCTGCCTCCGGCACGAAGAGAAACCTCACAAGGCAGGACATCTCTCCCGTCTAACGTCTTACGTCTACCCGCCTTTAGCTGATAGCTGTCTTTTTTAATAATTATGAAACCCGTGCCCCTGTCCGGGAAACCAGATCAGGTCGACGACCTGCGCAATGCCGATGCCAACGCAGTACCCGATTACGGTCCCGTAGAAAAACGGCTTGGCCTTCTCGTACATCCGAGGCCCCCCGTAGTGCACGATCAGCAGCTTGGCGGCCCATACCAGCATGATGCTCAGAACATAATACCTGGGTCCGGTCGTATACTGGAACGCCAGGCCCAGCGGGTGCAGCGGCCACCAGGGAAACCACGTCCGCAGCAGCGCCAGCAGGCCAGCCTCGGCCGCGCCGAAGAGCCACACCCCCAGCTTCTGCGGATCGAACACGGTCCGGTCGGTTTCGCCGATGGACGTTGCGAGGCCATTGAATATGCCGTGAGGACCCTCCCATAGCGTCCACGACCTCAGAAACAGTGCGGACTCCGTGTAGCAGTAGTAGACGATGAAGCCCACGCAGACCGCAAAGCTGACCACGAATCCCACAAAAACCGTCCCGCCGATCCATTCCCTGCGGGATTTCAGGTGGTCCATCGCCTTCAGATGATGGGGCAGCATCTGAATCGTCTGCAACCTTCCGCCGCCAAAGAAGACGCTGCTGTTCAATAAACCCAGTCCCACGAGGTTCCGGGTGTCCATCGTGGCCGTGCCCGTGATGGACTTCAGCCACCATCCGCCCTTGCCGCCCACGGGAACCAGATACCCGAACCCCGTCGCCGCCATGTATTTCGCCACGGTGAAATACGCAATGAACATCAACGTCATCTGCCCCAGGGCGAGGCTGAACGAGAGGCCCACGGCCATGAAGAACCCGCCGACGAAACTCGCGCAGACCAGGAGTCCCGCCACGGCGGTCCGGTAGGTCACCGGACCCTCACCCTCGCCGCCCCCTTCCCAGGCCTTCTTCCAGACGAACACGAGGTGACGCCTCGCCATCCACAGCGACCACACCACCAGGACCGTCATTGCCCCATGGCTTTCCAGATTGACAATTTCGATTCCCGTGGAAGGCTGACCCGCCATGCCCACGGTGAATCCCGTCCGGGTCATCACGCCGACCTTCACCACCGCCAGCAGACCCATGAACCAGAAGCTGAACAGCAGGTCCAGTCGACACAGATAACCCAGGCCGATGACCAGCGGCAGGATCCGGTAGTAGACGCGCGGGAAATTCTGGGCAACCACCATCCATTTGGTATTTACCGAATCGAACAGCGTCACGCGCGGCACCTGGGGGTACCAGAACGTGATGATGTTCCAGCAGATGATGCCGGCGGTCCACGCAAAGCCCAGCCAGAACACGGGCGACCGGAAGAGCTTCGGAATGGCCTGACCCGGCCCGATCCCCTCGGTCAGGTCCGTGGGAAAACTGACCAGCGGATAAGTCAGCCGCTCGGCGTCGGCCCACTGGCGATGGAAGATCGTGGTAACGAAAAAAGCCACGCCCACCATGGCGAGGCTTCCTGCCAGCCACCAGCCCACCGGCGCCAACCATCCGGACCAGGGAACGGTCTCCCCCTTGCGCAGCCCGAAGTAGAACCGGTCCACGATTTCCGGCACGGGCTCTGGGAACGCCCAGTGCGGTAACTCGTCGAGAAACAGGTCCGCCCAGCGGTTCTCGGGGGTCGCGAAGAAATGCGGCGCGGGCAGCGCCCCCGTCATATATCCGGTCCAGCCCACCCCGGGCATCATCCCCGCGATCCAGGCCATGGCGAAGATGACCATCATCTCGGTGCGGGAAAGCACGCTGCGCGGCGCAACCCGGGCGATCGCCATATTGACGACGACCCAGATTGTAAATACCAGGATCAACGAGACGGGGAAATTCGACTTGACCAGCGACCCAACGTGCAGCACCATTGACCCGGCGATCCCGTAGTAGGCCGATGCGGCCGCCGTCAACAGGCCCAGAACCACAGACCGCGCGGTGATGCCGCTCCGCGCGGAAACGGGGTCGTCAGAACGGTTCCGGTGATCGTCAAGACGCGCCTGAGTCATAGGTACCGGTCCCCCCGTGAAACCGGCGGGCTGTCGGTGGTTCGGTCATCCCCGCCGTCTCATCCCCCCGGAACAAACCGCCTGAGATAGTCGACAGCTTTGGGGACCGCCGTCTCCTCCGCCTCCACCGCCTGACCTTCGTAGACCACGGAAACCCAACCGTTAAAGTCTACGGCTCCCAGGATCTCGAAAATCTTGGGATAGTCCAGCCAGGCTTCTTCGCCGGTCTGAATCCGGTAAATCTTCGCGCGCACGTGTACGGCCAGAGGGGCCGTTTCGGCGATGCTCCCGTAAAAGTCCAGCGCGGGATCCTCTCTCCCGTTCGCTCCACTGGCGCCCGGCGATCCGACGTACTGTCCTGTGTCCAGGATATGCGAAAGATAGGCATTGTCCACGGTCTCAATGATGCGGCGTACGTCCTTCCCCGTCCGCGTAACGCACCCGTGGTTGTGGTTGTGCAGGCCGAGCACCACGCCCTTCTCTTCTCCATAGGCGGCAACCTCGCGCATACACGGCATCATCCGCGTCCAAACCTCCTCCTCCGTCGCGCCGCCGCGGACCCACGCCGCGAATATCCGCACCATAGGGACCCCCATGTAGGCAGCCACGTCCACCCACTTCTTAACATCGGAAACCACGCCGGCGAGCTCCGGCTCCGGTTTGCCGAAGTCGTTGCTCACGCCGATATAGGAGATCGCCAGCCCGCGCTTCAGACACCGCATCCTGATCTCACGCAGGTACGCCGGCTCCGTGGAGGCGAACGCCCCGGTATGGATGTCGATACCGTCCAGCCTCAACTCATACGCCCGGTCGATGAACCCTTCCAGGTCCATCGCGCCTTCCGCAAACCTGTCCTTGTAGCTCAGCGACATGCAGCCCAGTTTCATCATCCCGCAGATCTCCTCCATAGTGCCCGAAAAAGGCTCTTCACGGACCTATATCCGCGCCAGGACTTCCAGAAGCCTGTCCACGTCCGCGCTCCCATTGTACAGGTGGGTGGACACCCGCAGCCGGCCGTATTCCCCCCAGCACAGCACGTTATGCGCGGCGAGAGCCGTTTCGAGCCCCTTTGCGTCGTCCACCGCAAAGCAGGTGTTTCCCGACCGGGCCCCGCGTTCCCTGGGGCTGATCACCGGGTATCCGAGCCGGTCCAGGCCCGCGCTCACCTGCTCCGACAGATCGCGCGCGTGCGCATCGATCCGGTCCATGCCCACCCCCAGCAGGACCTCCAGCGCCTTGTCCAGGTGCATCACCACCATCATCGCCGGGTTACCGGGTTCCATCCGGTCCGGCATCGGCTTTTCTTCCACGTCCGGGTGTCTCTCGGCGCGCTGGGCCGGCCACACCGCCAGGTTCCGCCAGCCGTAACACGTCGTCCCGATCTGGGACTCCGCATGCCCGCTCACGTAGTACGGCGCAACGCCGTGCGTTGCCAGAAGCCACTTGTAGCTGCTGCTCACGGTCACGTCCGTCAACCCCGCGTCGACCCGCACCACGCCGGAGGCATGGGTTGCGTCTACCGCCAGCAGTACGCCCCGCCCGCGCGTGCCCTCGGAGAGCCGCGCCACGTCCAGATTCTGCCCCGTATAGAAACTCACCTGGCTCACGGCAAGCACCCGCGTACGCGAATCCACGGCATCCAGCAGGTCGGTCTCGTGGACAAACCAGTCGCGGTGCGGAACCAGGCGCACCTCCACACCAAGCCGGTCCAGCTGCTTCCACGCGTAAGCCACCGACGGAAATTCCAGGTTCGTTGTAACGACGTTATCCCCTTCCCTCCAGTCCAGCCCCCGCGCCAGCCAGTTGATGCCCTCGGCCGCGGACGGCATGAACGCAATCCGCTTTGGGGGCACGCCCCATAAGTCACCCATCCGGCCGCGACAGCGGTTTCCGATCGTGTAGATCACGCCCCGCCCATCGTATCCCCCGCTCTTCAGGCGCGAGAACTCGGCATAGACCGACTCCTGCGCTTTCAGCCACGGGCTTTCACCTCCCGTACACAGATGGGTGATTCCTTCAAGCCCCACGAATTCTTCCGGTGAGATCAACGGCTCGATCTTCATAGACCCTCATTTGAAGAAGCTGTCTTTGAGTTTCCGGGGGTCAAACGTGAAAAATGTACAGGTCCCGGTCGACTTCGGACGGCGCCACCCTGGCCCCGTTCCGGCGATGGCTCTCGGCAACCGCGAAACAGGCCTCCGTGACGTGGTGCGTGACCTCCACGTTGCCCAGCGAGGGCTCGCCCGATTCGTGGGCCGCCACCAGGTCCTCGAGACATGCCACGACGGCGCTCCGGGGTTCCACCTCAGGAAACCCGGCCGCTTCCACGAACCTGTGTCGTCCCCTCTGTGCGCCCATCTTGCGCAGTTCCCACCCGGCGCCGTTGTTCCGCGACCGGATCGCCCCATCGCTGCCCACCACCTCGAACTCCCAGTGGCCCGCGGGAATCGTCCACGCCTCGACACCGTCTTCGAACTCCAGGTGATACCTCGAAACCGGATCGTCATCCAGGTGGTTGTTCTCTATTGCCAGGTCCTGCGGATGAAGCTCCCCCCGCACCCGCGCAATCTTTGGATCGCCCAGCAGATACGACAGCGTGTCCATTGAATGAACGTGTCCGTGAAGGAGATTCGAACGTGCAAAATGCACGACCACACTGACCTTCCCGATTTCGCCATGCGCGATCAGGGCCCTCGCCGCGTGGTAACGGTTGTCGAACCGCCGCAGCACGCCGGTATTGAATACGGTCCCGTGTTCCCGGCACGCATCCCGGACCGCGTCGGCTTCCGCCATGGAACACGCCATTGCCTTTTCCAGGTAGAGCATCGGAACGCCCGCCTGCGCGACAGCCACCCCCATCTCGGCATGCAGGACCCCCTTCGTACACACCGCGACCATATCGGGCCGTTCCACTTCAATCATCTCAAGGTAATCCTCGTACAACGCCGCCACCCCCCATTTCTCGCCGAATGCGCTCCGTTTCTCCGCCACGAGGTCCGATCCCGCAGCGAGTTCCAGGCGTTCACTCGCCATGCACGATGCAGCCACCGAATACGGCAGGGCGATGGATGGATAGCCCACCACTTCCTCATCGATCGTACTTCCCATGCGACCCAGGCCCACAATGGCGACCCGATACGTCTTCATAGATCTGCTCCTTTTACCTGCCCGTTAATAAGCCCCGATACGTGCTGATGATCAGCTTTCAGCCGTAAGTGTTCAGCGCCCCCTGCCCCACGACGCCGGTTTTCGCAAATCAGTCTTCCATGGCTGGCGCTTAAGGGGCCGGAAAGATGCATTTTAACACCCGAAATCGGAAGCGTCAAGGCCAAAAACGCACTTTCGGAGACCCCGCTTGCGCCGGCGCCGCCAATGCCTTATTTTCCGGGACAACTCAAGTGCATCAAAGCGAAGCGGACGTACGGTCGGCCATGGGCGAACCAGCCCGGAACGGACATTCACCATGCAGGAAGGCCACGTTGTTGATTCTCTCCTGATTGACGGGACCGAGACGCGCTTCCGGTATCCTCGCTGGGGCGACCTGGACGCCTTCATCGACATGCACCGGACGCTTGCGCGCGAGAAAGTCATGTGCCGGCGCCTCGAACTCGACTCCGCTTCAGGGGGCCGGGAACTCTCGCAGGCCCTGGTCGGGATTAAACAGAATCGGTCCAGCTATCTCCTCGTCGAACAGGGCGGCGTTCTCGTGGGAGAAGGATTCACCCAGCGAAGCGGGCACGATTACCAGACCATCGGCCTCGCCCTGGTGGCACGCGCGCAGGGCCGCGGAATCGGTACGCGTCTGATGCAGGTCCTGGAGGACGAGTCCCGGAGGCTGGGCGCGCGCAGGCTGTATCTCACCGTCTGGTCCGCCAATGTTTCCGCTGTCCACGTCTACCGGAAAGTCGGCTACGTTGAATCCGGCCGCCGTCCGGACTGGGTGTTGATGGACTCGGGCCAGACCTGCGATCTCATTGATATGGTGAAGATCCTGGAATAGAAGCAAAAAGCTAAGGGCGGGTAGACGTAAGCCGGGAGACGGTAGAGATTTCCTGCCCTGTGAGGTTTCCTATCGTGCCAGAGGCAACGAAGAACTATTAATCGGGCAAGGGCATCATCTACCGTCTGCCGTCTACCGTCTCACCGCCCTATGGCGACCCTTGTGGTCGCCCGCCTTGTAACAGTTTCAATTCAGGGTATCGTCAAGGATTCTCCGGAGATTTCAATGAAGTTGACGTGTGAAGAGAAGGCGATGCTGGCCGGAGAGATGGGGTCGGCCGCGGCGGAAGCGTTGGCGCGGCAGATGGATGTGGGGACGTTCTTTCGTGCGGAGGACTTCGTACACGTGCGAACGGTACACGCGATGGCGGATATCGAAGCGCTGGCGGACCCGGGCCTCCGCTTTCTGGAAGAAACCGCTTCGGCGGGCGCGCGGTTCCGTGTCCCGGTGACAACCAACCCGAGGAGCGTGGACTTCGCCCTGTGGCGGGACGTTGGACAGGACGAGGAGACCGTAAACAGGGAACGCCGTATCGTGAATGCGCTCACGACGATGGGCGCACTGCCCTGCAACACCTGCATCAACTATCAGACCGTCGACCCCCCGAGATTCGGCGAACACCTGGGCTGGGGCGATACGGGCACGGTTATCTTCGCGAATTCCGTTGCCGGCGCCCGATCGAACTTCGAGGCCGGGCCGGCGGCCGTGTGGGCGGGGCTGACCGGCCGGGTGCCGCGCTACGGGTTCCACCTTCCAGACAAGCGGCGGGGATCCGTGCGCGTGTTGGTTGAGGACCAGCCGCGGTCAAACAGCGACTGGGGCGCGCTCGGCTGTGTTGTCGGGAGACGTGTGGACGACTACTGGCGAGTGCCTGTATTCGAAGGCGTTCAGGAAAAGCCGTCGATCGACGACCTGAAGCACCTGGGCGCGGCGCTGGCCAGTTACGGATCGCTGGCGATGTTCCACATGGTGGGTGTGACGCCAGAGGCCCGGACGGCCGAAGAGGCGTACGGGGGCCGAAAACCGGACGAGTCGATCGTTATTTCGCCGGGGACGCTTCGGGCGGCGTACGATTCCTTCCAGCCGGAGAAAGAGGCGGTCGACCTCGTGGTCTGCGGTACGCCGCAGCTTTCCCTGTTCGAACTTCAGTCGATCGCGGAACTGCTGCGGGGTCGGCGCGTTCACTCCGACTCGAAGCTGTATCTCACCACCAATTATCAGATCAAAACGCTGGCGGACCGGATGGGATACACGGAAATCGTTGAAACCGCGGGAGGGAGGATCCTTGCGGGGGTCTGTTTCTATATCATGAACGCCCGCGTCCTGCAACAGCGGTTTCAGTACCGCACGCTGGTGACGAATTCGGCGAAACTGGCGAATATCATATCGGGATACGGATACAACCCGGTATTCCGGCCGGTGGAGACGTGTATCGATGCGGCGGTGACGGGAAGAGTCGCGTAAAGGGACGGCGACGGGCGATTTTCTTACGATGCTTCGCCGGTGGGTAGAAAGAACACAATAATGACTGAGACCACTGTATTTCACGGGCATCCTGGTGTCGGACCCGACGCGGAAGGGATCGCGCTGGTATGCGACGAAGGCTTCAGCGCCCGGTACGACTATGACCGGTACCGGGGCGTGATCAGCCGGGAGACCCATCCGCTCTACGGTCAGTCGATCGCCGGAAAAATCGTCGTGTTCCGCACTTCCAAGGGCGGCGTGGCCACGTCGTGGATGATGCTGGATATGGTTGAGAGGGGAACCTGTCCGGCGGGGTTCATCTTCGGAAGGACGAACCCGGTGATGGTTCAGGGCGCGGTGCTGGCGAACGTGGCGCTGATGCACGAACTCGAACCGGATCCGCTGGCGACCATCCGAACCGGCGATATCGTCCGTATGCGCCCCGCTGAAGGGGTGGTGGAGGTGGTGAGGAAGCTGTCAATCGGATGAAGGTCAAAAGGTGTGGTTTTCTTTTCACTTCCAATTCATCACGTCTCTCCCGGGCGTTCGATCGTTGCCTTTTGAAGTAAAGAGTAACCCACTATTTCGACCACTTCCTCTTCAAGTTTTCGACTAATTCTTCAGTCTCTTCAGCCGTCATGATCTTGATCTTGCCATCCTTATGGTCTCGATAGAGCTCTTCGCCCCGCTGGCGCTCCCGCGAATCTTCGGCGTCCTTCATCTGTCTGCGCTCCTTTGCCGTCTTAATGGTGTTCTAAAGATCGAATATGCTTCGTTTCTTCAAGACCCGAGATATTTCATACGAGGTTGAAAGCACGGGTTCCATGACCATAACCGAGGCACGATAAATGATGGAAAAGGAAACGCGGTTGGGACAGGTAATCATACTGAACGGCGCGCCGCGATCCGGGAAGTCGAGCATTGCCACCGCGATCCAGGAAGCATCGGATGAACCGTGGATGAACCTGGGAACAGATCGTTACATACGCATTACACCCGAACAATACCGGCCGGGCATTGGGCTTCGTCCGGCCGGTATAGAGAAAATGGAAGAAGAGCCGTTTGCTCGAAGAGAGAAGATCGAAGCCTTAGTGCCAACAATGTATGCGGCGATGTATGAGTCGATTGCGGCACACAGTCGTCTGGGAATAAACGTCGTTGTCGACGTCGGCCACCATGACGACTACGACATTCCTCGAGGAATCCTGTACGATTGCGCGCGGCGGATGGAAGGCCTGCCCGTTTGGTTCGTTGGCGTGCGCTGTCCTGTCGAAATCGTATGGGAACGACGGCGCAACACGTGGCTCAAGGAACAGCGAATTCCGGATGACACGCCGCCGCCCTACAGCGTCCATCGATGGGACCGAGAAGTGCACAGACCTGGAATCTATGACCTGGAAGTCGATACCGCGAAGATGCGTCCGGAGGAATGCAGCCGGGTAATCCTGGAACATTTGAAGCACGGCCCCAAACCCACGGCCTTCAAGCGGCTCGCCGCAATGTCTGCACGCGAACCAATGTAACAGCGATGCAAATATCGATTCGTGTAGACACATCGACCAACCACCTGGTGAGAATGAAGTCACGGGAGAGGGTGAGAAAACCGGGTAGACGGGAGACGGAAGAGAACCACACCCCGCCCCACCATCTGGCGAGACGCAAGACGGGAGACGGGAGAGATTTCCGGCCTTGTAAGGATTTTTCTCGTGCCTGAGGCAGAAAGGAAAAACCCACCGGGCAAGGATATCATCTACCGTCTACCCTCTTACCTCTACCCGCCTTTTTTCTACCGGCTACCGTCTCCCCGCATTCAGGCTTTTGTGGCCGTTTTGACTGTTGTCTTTATTCCAATTGAGGTTAATTCAGGTCCAACACAAACGCGTATTTTTCTAACATACCGTTGGGATTCTCCGCAACTTCGGCACGAGGCGGTCGCCAAATGTAAACGGATTCGTTCGCGGCGGTGATGGCGCCCATCGGCACACGGCCGTGACCGCCGAATAGCTGCAGGCGTAGACTCGATACTTCATCCAAATCGAACACATCAATCGGTCCGGACGAATTTACCGTATAGACGACCCATTCCCTCATTGGAGATTCCGGGTGATCGTAAGAGACGAACAGATAACGATCCTCAACCAATGTCATAGATCCTACAAGGGTAATTCTCACATCTTGCAAATCCTCGTAAGTTCCGCGCCCGATATCGCGGTAGCGATCGGGCAACGCAACGAATCCATTCGGTCGCCGGCCGAATTTCGCTGTAACCTCACCTGTTACCCCATCGATCTGCTTGATCATGTAGTCATTTTGGCCCAGATAATAGAACACCTGCAATGAAGCATTGTAGCACAACCTTGCGAATTTCCTCATCCGAATCGAAACGAAACTCCGATTCGGATCTGAAAGCGGTGTCCTGCTTAAAACGCCCCACGTCGCAGGGTCCCGGCGCTGTAGTTCCATGATAAGACTCGTTGTGTTTACGCGTAGGGAAAATACCTCTCCCTTGCGACCGACATGAATCTTCGATACGCCGATAGATTGGGTCCGATCCAAATATCGGCCCTTGCGATCAAACCGGAGGATCTGCCCTCCACGCCCATCAAGGAGATAGACCCTGCCCTCAGGATCTATCGACATGCTTTCAGCCGACCAATGCTCCCCTGGACCTCTGCCTGGACGCCCGAATGAGCGAATGTACTGATTGTCCCGGTAGTTGATTTCGTGCGCCTGATCGCTTTCAAAGTCGGTAACCATCAAAGTGCCCTCAGGTGAAATACCCATCCAATCAACACGCCCGATCACAGGCGTGTCCTGATCAAACCCAAACTCGAAGGTTTCCCGCAATTCAAGCGCCACTTTCCCTGCATATCGCAGTTGCTTCTCGGGAATGTGCTCGTCATCCGTTACCCCTTCCAAGACCCGATCCCCTCCGCACCCGGCAATAGTACTCACTATGAGCCCGCCGGCGATCAGAAAGACACGCACAGGAAATATCGAGCACAAATAAGTGTACACACGAACCATACTCATTGGTGTTCTCCCTTCATTGAGTGTCCCTTGTCGCCGTCCTCGACGGTCCCTTCGGTCACAACCCCACAGCATTCAAGAGGCTTGCTGGGATCTCCACACGCGACCGGAAATAGCAGCGATGGCAATTTCGATTCGTATAGACTCTTCGGCCCGGGAATCGGGTGCTGACAGCCTGGATGACAAATGAAATGAGCCCGTCGCGAAATCCCAGAGTGTTCCGGCGACCCTTCTTAGTTCCGGTCCAACACAACCGCATATTTTTCTAATGTACCGACGAATCTGTCCACACCTTCCATACGAGGCGGTCTCCAAATGCAAACGGATTCGTTTGCGGCGGTGATGGCTTCAGCCCGACGCAGACGGGCTCGATCGCTGAATGGATAAAGGAGTTCACTCGTAACGCCATCCGGATCGAACACGTCGAACCTCCCGGACGGATTGATCATATAGACGACCCATTCGATCACTGGAGGTCTTGGATGGCCGTAGGAGACGAACAGATATCGGTCCTCAACCAATGTCATAGAATTCACAATCGTAATACTCAGTTCTTTCAAATCGTCGAAGGTTCCACGCCCGATATCGTGGTAGCGATCGGGCAACGCAACGAATCCGTTCGGTCGCCGGCCAAATTTCGCCGTAATCTCGCCTGTTACCGCATCGATCTCTTTGATCATGTAGTCATTCGGGCCCAGATAATAGAACACCTGTAACGAAGCGTTATAGCACAGCTTTGCGAGATATCTCATCCGAAACGACACATAACTCTGTTTCGGATCGGAAAGCGGTGTACGGCTCAAAACTCCCCACGTCGCCGGGTCCCGGCGCTGTAATTCCATGATAAGACTTGAGTTTACGCGTAGAAAAAACACCCCGTCATTGCGACCGGCGTGAATTTTCGATACACCGATAGATTGGATCCGATCCAGGAATCGGCCCTTGCGATCGTACCGGAGGATCTGCCCTTGAACCCCATCAAGGAGATAGACCCTGCCCTCAGGATCTATCGTCATATCGTCAGCCGACAAGTGTTCCCCGGGACCTCTGCCTGTACGACCGAATGAGCGAATGTACTTTAAGTCCCGGTAGTTGATTTCGTGCGCCTGATGGCTTACACGGTCGGCAACCATCAAGGTGCCTTCAGGTGAAATACCCATCCAATCAACACGCCCAATTTCAGGCATGTCCTGATCAAACCCAAGCTCGAAGGTCTCTTGCAATTCAAGCGCCACTTTCCCTGCATAACGCAACGGCCTCTCGGGAATGCGCTCTTCATCCAGAATCCCTTCCAGGATGCGATCGCCGCCGCACCCGGCAATAGTACTCACTGTTAGCGCGCCGGCGATCAGAAAGACGCGCACGGGAAATATCGAGCTCAAATCAGTATAGGTGCGAACCCTGCTCATTGGTGGACTCCGTTCGTCGCGTGTTCCCTGCCGCCGTCCCTGGCATTCCCTTCGGCGGCATCCGAAGGCCTTCAATAGGCTTGCCGCGATGTCGACGCGCGACCGAGATTAGCAACGATGTCGATTTCGATTCGTGTAGACACATCGACCCGCGGATCGCCTGCTGGCAGCCGGGAGGATGGATGAGATCAACGCGAAGTCCCTGAGTGTGACGGCGACCCTTCTTAGTTCCGGTCCAACACAACCGCATATTTTTCTAACGTACCGTTGGAATTCTCCGCAACTTCGGTATGACGAGGCGGTCTCCAAATATATATGGATTCTTTCGCGGCTGTGATGGCGCCCATCCGCACACGGCCGTGACCGCCGAAAAACTGTAGGCGTTGACTCCATACTTCATCCAAATCGAACACATCAATCGGCCCGGACGGATTTACCATATAGACGACCCATTCCCGAACTGGAGATTCCGGGTGGTCGTATGAGACGAACAGATAACGATCCTCAACCAATGTCATAGATGCTACGAGGGTAATTCTCACTTCTTGCAAATCCTCATAAGTTCCGCGCCCGATATCGTGGTAGCGATCGGGCAATGCGACAAATCCATTCGGGCGCCTGCCGAATTTCGCCGTAACCTCACCTGTTACCGCATCGATTTGTTTGATCATGTAGTCATTTTGGCCCACATAATAGAACACCTGCAATGAAGCATTGTAGCACAACCTCGCGAATTTCCTCATCCGAATCGACACGAAACTCTGTTTTCGATTGGAAAGCGGCGTACTGCTTAAGACGCCCCACGTCGCAGGGTCCCGGCGCTGTAGTTCCATGATAAGGCTTGTTGGGTTTACGCGCAGCGAGAATACCTCTCCCTGGCGATCAGCATGAATCTTCGATACGCCGATAGATTCGGTCCGATCCAAAAACCGGCCCTTGCGATCATACCGGTGGATCTGCCCTCCACGCCCATCAACGAGATAGACCCTGCCCTCAGGATCTATCGACATGCTTTCAGCCGACCAATGCTCCCCTAGACCTCTGCCTGCGCGCCCGAATGAGCGAATGTACATATTGTCCCGGTAGTTGATTTCGTGCGCCTTATTGCTGTCACGATCGGTAATCAACAAGGTGCCCTCAGGTGAAATACCCATCCAATAAACACGCGCGATCTGAGGCATTTCATTATCAGACCCAAGCTCGATGGTTTCTCGCAATTCGAGCACTATTTTCCCTGCATATCGCAACGGCCTCTCGGGAATGCGCTCTTCATCCAGAATCCCTTCCAGGATGCGATCCCCGCCGCACCCGGCAATAGTACCCACCACAAGCGCGCCGGCGATCAGAAAGACGCGCACGGGAAATAACGTGCACGAATCAATGTACGTGTGAACCCGGCTCATTGGTGTTCTCCCTTCCGGATTCTAATCACTGCTGCCCAAGATAGATTGGAAAAGGCGATCCTGGATCCGGAGGTACCTGGTTTTCGTGAGAGTCGTTTCGAAGTGCAAATGCCGGTCGCCTTCTATTGGCCAGGCAGTCCAGGACAGGAACCGATTTGGGACCGGTGTAGCTGGCGTTCCCGGGAGCGAGGGCATCAGGTGGATCATGTTTTAACTGCAGTTGGAAAAGACGATTGTGGACAGGCGTGACGCGGGATGATATTCGTCCTACCGCTCTGACAGTCTACCAATCTTCCCGAACTTGATCGGACTTATTACGTGTCTTGCCTGGCAGCAGGTTGGTCTGAGATCCCATACTCGGTCCCTTAATGGCCCGCAGAAACATCAGTTCGACTAATTTCAATATAAACAGGGTTAATTGACAATGCAACTTCGCGCGACAACGACCGAAAACAGGAAACGCTCCTGAATCCCAGCTCTCAGGAGCGTCCGTGTCGTCCAAATGTTGGAAACGAGTTCCGCTTTTCGATGTGCCTTATCCCGTCTCGACTCCCACCCCTACGAACCTCGCGTCAATCAGCCTCAGACAATCCAATCACCCACGTCAACTGATCCTTAATAGTTGCCTTGAAATCGCTGCTCAGGCCGGTTTTTTCGTAGCGAATGTACCCTTCTCGATCTACAATGCACGTGTACGGAATATTGTCGATACCGAATTCACGTCGCACTTCATCATTGCCAATCAGAAAAGTCATGCTCGGCGCCAAACGCGCCTTTATGTCCGAAATGAGGTTCTTGCGCTTACCCTCCCCCTCCTGAGTATCCAGGTTGACGGCCATAAACGCTACCGAATCCTTTTGATAGGCACGCGTCAGAGCTTCGAGTTTTGGCAATTCCTCAAGGCATGGACCGCACCAACTGGCCCAGAAATTGATCAACACAACCTTCCCATTTAACGCTTCCAAACTCACCGTTTCATCATTCAAGGTCTTCAATGTGAAGATCGACGCAGGTCGCCTCACGCGTTTTTCAACCATCCGGGCTTTGCGCATTTCTTCAATCTCGGCCTTCAGATCCGCGTAAGCATTAATAATCCCCTCCGCAGAACCGAACTTCCCGACATACGCTCTGCTCCAGAGTTCGTAGACGGGTTCGCGGTTCACCGAGTTCTTCAGAAGGTCACATGCCAGTCCATACGCAGGATTCCATCGGCGCTGCTCGATGTAGAGCCTCAGCAGATCCAGCCGAATCCCGTCTACGGTTTTCTGGCGGGTTGCCTGATCCGGGAACGCCGTCACGGGCAGCGCCTCCACCTGCCGCAAGCTGCGACGGATTACCTTCAATGCCTCCTCCGGCTGATTCGCTAACTGAAAAGCCCGGCTTAACAGTCCTTGTCTTCGGATAATACCTCGCTGGTAACCGTCACCTGCATTGGCATGTATGCTCTCTGCGATTGCCAGTGACTTTTGCGCAAATATGAGGGTTTGACTGGGGAAAATCTCCTTATCGATAAAGGACTGTACAATTTTTAGGTATAAACCGTTCCGATTCGGCTGTAACGCAATAGCTTCCTCAGCCAAACGAAGGAGGAACCCAGGATCATCGACTACGATGCTGTAGTGAATAAACAACGATTCCAGCGCATCTACCCTCAAATTCGTCTGTGGATATTCTGTGCGGAATTCTTCGAGGGCGAGTATCCCATCCCAGCGCTCTTCTGTTACTTTTGCGCGCGCAAGCTTCATGCTCGCCTGTGAAAAGCGCCGTTGTTCCTTCCTGGAATAAGTCGGCGCGCCTGCATAAGCGTCCGAGTTCAGAAATATCGCAATCAAAATCAGAACAGCGATTTCCATAAGATGACGACTTCGATACTTCATTTCTAACATTGATGTCAACATTCGGGCCTCCTATTGACGTCTGTTCGCCCAGAAAAGACTGAAAAGCTTCCGTGCGGCATGGGCTCTAGACCGGTTTAAGGTGAGACTAGCAATATAAACGCCGTCCGACAGGCGCCGTTTTTCGAGTAGTAATGTATGACTTCCCACCCTCTGGATGTCGTCTACAAGCAATGCAGCCAGCATTCCAGACATATTGTAGACTTTGAGCCCAACGTGCACGGAGTCCACAAAGGCCGAGTCGGGAATTGTGTATGCAATCGTTACCACGGAATCCGCCGGCGAATCGGACAGTGTCAGCGTCGGCTTGGCAGGACTGTCTGTTGAAGCTTTGCGTTGCTGCGTGAATCTCGTGGTGTCGGCACTCTCGGTCTGCCCTACCGCGTTTCCCTTCGTTGCGCTTTGCTGAAGGGAAGCTTCCGCCTGTTTGGGACGGTTGACGGGGTAAGACACGTCGTTATTCTCTATTTCGATTGTCATCTCTGCGGCAGTCGCCGCTGGCTTCGATGACGAATTCGAACCGTTTTCCCACTGGACCATGGCAACGAATCCGGAATAGTAAATCCCCGTACCCACAACCGCCGCCGTCAGAATACCGCCAGTTCGCCAGTACGGACTTCGGGAAAAGAATCGCTTCGCACTTGCCCAGATCGAATCCGGTGTCAACAGGAGCATAGGCGGAAGTGCGGCCATTACCTTCTTCGTCAGTTCAGACGTTGGCTTCTGCTCCTTCAATGTTTCCTCGACGATCGGCATGAGATCTTCCCGAAGCTGGTCGCGGCCCACCTGAAGCCTGCCAAGCACGGTGCTTTCAGGTACTTCCAGCATCTCGGCGATTTCCCTGTACTTCAACCCCTCCATGTAGTGCAGGAGTACGACTTCCCGATACTTCTCCGGAAGCCGTTCGACGGCACGAAGGACGTGGTTTCGCATCTCTTCCTTCTCGTAATCGCTGTCCGGCGGCGTCGGCAGACGAACGAACGTATCCGGCAGGACTTCGCCATGCAAGGAAGCTTCCTTGGAATCGTCCAAATCACCAATAGGTACGTTCGGTTTGCGTTTTCGATTCCATTCATTGGAGAGATTCATAGCGATACTCCAGACCCACGCGCGAAACTTCGCTGGGTCCTTCAAGGATTTCAGGCGCCGATATGCCTCTACGAAAGTCGTCTGGACGGTGTCTTCCGCAGCATCGAAATTTCCCGTCCTTCCCACCACCAGGGCGTACACCATCCCCTTGTAACGCTCAACAAGCGGTTCAAACGCGTCCTTGTCGCCCGACAGGACTCGCCGAACCAATATGCCGTCTGTTGCGTCCATAAGCTCTCCACGTCCAAAAATCGGCCTGGTCTCATTGCCGAAGGCTCCCATATCGATCCCTGCTCCTACCATAATAGTGACGCCCGATCCCGAATCCTAAAAAAAATCGCTAGAAAACCACGTCGCACCAACATATCGGTTGTCTGCGGGGAGAGACACTATCCTGCGTTAAATCCGATCAATTGTGGACCGAACCGCCCATCGCTGCGACAATGCAGATTCGCCAATTGACGACGCGCGCTGTGTTCACATCGGGTTGCACAATCCGGAAGAATCAGTGATCTAAAGTCAGGAGAAATTGTTGTGTCGACTCCAAGCCGGATTGTCGGATGGGCCGCTTCGGTCGTTTGTAGCGCCGGATGCGGATACCGTCGCTCTTTTGCGCTTGACATCCGTCGAACGATGCTTGCATAATGACAGCAGTACGAACCCGTACGCATGCACCTGATAATGGGCAGGAAACGCAGTCTTTTCACCGTCGGAGCCGGGTGAGCGAATCCAATCGAAAGGGTGAGTCGAGGACCGTCGGGGACATTCGCGTGACCGCGCTGGATGCGGGGCGGTTCAGCCTCGACGGAGGCACGATGTTCGGCGTGGTCCCCAGGTCGATCTGGGAAAAGAAGATCCCGCCCGACGAGCGGAACCGGATACAGCTCGGCCTGAACTGCCTGCTGGTGGAGACACCGGCGGAGACCGTTCTGGTTGAAACCGGCGTCGGCGCCGAGAAGCTGTCCGGGAAGTACCGGGACATTTATGGTGTGGATCCCTCCCGGGGCGTAGTCGACGCGCTGGCCGATGCGGGCGTTGCGCCTGAGGCGGTGGACCGGGTGGTACTCACCCACCTTCATATGGACCACGCGGGCGGGACAACGGTTCAAACGGACGACGGCTATGAGCCCGCGTTTCCGAACGCCCGGTACATCGTACAGCGACAGGAATGGGAAGACGCCGTTGGCGCGGACCGGCAGACCGTTCACGGGTACAACGCCGAGTCGGACCTGTTGCCGCTGGAACGCGCGGGCGTCCTGGAGCTTGTGGAGGGCGACGTGGAGGTCTGCGATGGCGTGCGCGTTTTTCTCACGCCCGGGCATACGAAGGCGCATCAGTCCGTCCTGGTACAATCGGGGGACGAAGCCGTCTGTTTCATTGGGGACCTGGTCCCCACGCGACATCATGTGCACCCTGTCTACATCATGGCATTCGATCTATATCCCAGAACGACGTTCAAGATGCGCCAGCAGGTGCTGAAGCAGGCGGCCGGCGAAGGCTGGTTGGTGGCGTGGCCGCACGACCCGGAGCAGGTCTGGGCATACATCACAGTTGACGACAGGGGTGAGTATACACCCGTGGAGGAGCTCTGAGATGGCAGTGAAGATGGTATTCTGGCCGGCGTTGAAACTGGATTGGATGGCGCGCGTCAGGGAGCTGGGCGTGGAGGCGTGCGAAGCGGATTCCGAGGCGGCGGCGCTGGACCTGATTGGCGACGCTGACGCGTATTACGGCCGCATGACGCCCTCGCTGCTGGCCGCGGGAAAGAAGCTGCGGTGGATACAGGCGACGAGCGCGGGCCTTGACGGCTATTATTTCCCTGAATTACGGGAGAGTGCGGTTACGGTAACCAACCTGCGCGGGATCTACAGCGACGTCATTGCAGAACACGTGTTTGCGTTGCTGCTTTCCCTGGCCAGGGGTGTCCCGGCATATTTCCGGAGCCAGCTGGAGGGTCGATGGGAGAATAGGAGCATACCGGTAATCCACGTGGCGGGTACAACCCTCGGCGTGCTGGGTCTGGGCGGCATCGGGCTGGCGGTTGCCGAACGGGGCCATGCGTTTGGCATGCGCGTGCTCGCCCTGGATCCGGCCCCAAAGGCGCGCCCGGACCACGTCGAGCGGATCTACGGCGTGGACGAATTGCACAAGATGCTGGGTGAGGTGGATTTCTTCGTCATCTGCGCCCCGCATACAAGCGAGACCGACCGGATGATCGATGCCGCGGCGTTGAAGGCAATGAAATCGAGTGCGGTATTCATCAACATCGGGCGGGGAAAGGTGGTGGACCTCGCCGCGCTCACCCGGGCGCTGGAGACCGGCGAAATCGCGGGCGCCGGACTGGACGTCTTCGAGGAAGAGCCGCTGCCGGAAGGGCATCCGCTGTGGGCGATGGAGAATGTGATGATCACCCCACACGTTGCGGCAATCTCGGACCGGATCGAGGATCGGCGAATCGGCCTGATTCTGGAAAACATACGGCGGTTCCGGGACGGCGAACCGCTGTTGAACGTGGTAGATAACAAGAGGGGATACGTGGTTTCACTGAGTGAGTAGCCGAACCAAAAAGGAGGCTGGCGATGTTCGGAAGTGAAATGCAACCGTTGGGACAGACCTGGACCGAAATCGATGGCGAAGCCTGCGGCGCCCGGGCAGACGAAAGCGGCCCCATCGGCGGGGGCGAGGGCTACAAGTGCGCGGTATCCGCGCCGTCGGACACCGTCTCCACGCTGGACGATCTCCTGGAAGCGCTGGCGCAGGCGAAATCGGGAGACGTGGTCTACATTGACGGCGCGGCGGAAATCGACTGTACCGAACGCGTGTATATCGAGTCCCTCGTGCTGGAAATCCCCGAGGGTGTCACCCTCGCCAGCGACAGAGGCGTTGGCGGATCGGACGGCGGGATGATCCTGAGCGACACGTTCGATACAAATCCCCTGATCCTTGTGACGGGGCCGAACGTGCGGGTCTCCGGGTTGCGCATAAAGGGACCCAATCCCAAGCGGTGCCTGGAACACCACAACCGGTCGTTCCGCGAAGGCAGGGGGCACGAATACTACTACAAATTCCCTACATCCAATGGGATCACCGCCAGGCAACCGGGGCTGGAGGTGGACAACTGCGAGCTTGCGGGCTGGAGCCACGCGGCGGTCTATCTCAGCGC
>CAZKDZ010000059.1:0-5220 GCA_964551635.1 uncultured bacterium
CCCTGGTACACAAGCATATCCAGCCCGCCAAACGCCCGCGCTCCGGCGGATCGGAACTGACGCATCAGGAGCGTATCCAGCGGGTTGAATACGGTATCGTAGAGCACCAGCTGCGGGTGTATCGCGTCTGTATCCGCCAGGGGCGTCCGCTCCACTTCCGG
Organism: uncultured bacterium; assembly: GCA_964551635.1. Taxonomy (GTDB): domain Bacteria; phylum Latescibacterota; class UBA2968; order UBA2968; genus JAAXHE01. Next base: position 162 of record CAZKDZ010000059.1, read on the forward strand.
AACCATTCCTAGCGACGTTCCGTTCACGACCAGGCCGGCGTCCACGAACCGCCTCATTTGTGTGTCTTTCGTCAGATCACCCGCATCGATCGCCTTACCCGTTATGCATTGCATATCCCGCGCGAGAGCCTCAGCCCTGGCGACGGTTCGGTTGAGAATGCTCACCCGCCTCACCTCTTTTCGCGACGCCAGCGCGTAAACCGCCGCCCGCGCAACGCCGCCCGAACCGAGGATCACGCAATGCTCAGGCAGCGCGGCGAGACCCGCGGTGTGCTCCAGGGCCGTGACCAATCCGTACACGTCGGTATTCTGCCCGACCAGTTCGCCGTCCCTGAGTGAGATCGTGTTCACCGCGCCCACGGCCGATGCTTCGTCCGAAACCCGGTCCAGGTGCGGCATCACCGCGGATTTGTGGGGAAGGGTGACGTTCAATCCCCTGATCTGCAGCGCGCGCATGCCGTCAAGCGCCGATTCAATCCCGTCCGGCAATACGTGAAAGGCGACGTAACAGTAGTCTATTTCAAGCGCGGCTATCGCCGCATTGTGCATGTCCGGCGATAACGAGTGGGCGATGGGGTCGCCAATCACCCCCAGCAATCGCGTGGTCGAGACAATACCCAAGGCAGACTCCCCCGGCCTTGTGTTCTGATCCGGTTATCGCGACCCGCCAGTTGGAATTCCTCCAACCCCAACCGGCGACGTGCTGCTTGACAGCCCGTTGGTAAAGTCCGTCCTTCCTCGCGTGCAGTGCGCCTTTATCAACGGACTGTTAACGGGTCAGGTCCGACACAAACTGGTCGGCAATGGCGAAACTTTCTTTCCAGGAACAGTTGTAGGTGTACCGGATGAAGACCACGCCTCCCAGGAACACCAGCAACGCCAGAAGGAATAACCTGACAACCAGTCTCATAAGGCTCTCCTCGTACCGAAGATTGACCCGCGCTGGCTGCAGCGGACGCTGCCGCCAGCGCGGGCACCTGAATTTACGTATCCATTACCGACGTCAGCCGGTCCATCATCCCCTGATCCACGGGCCCCGGGTTCCTGACGCGCGTGTCCCCCTCGGCGGCCAGCCCTGCAAGCCGGAGCGCCGTGGACACGCGGACGTCGCCGCTGGCATCCAGTTCGGCGCCTTGTGGTTGTCCCCCCTTCACAACCAGCCCGTCCGGCATCTCTCCCACCTGAATGTGCATCTTTCTCAAGTTTTCTACCAAAAGCGAAATACAGTCAACCGGACCCCTTCTCAATCCCTCGGCATCCCGTATGATGGTTTCGCCCCGGGAGACGGCGCCTGCGACCGCGATGAGAGGAAGAACGTCGCGCAAAAGTCGCGCGTTCGCGCCTGCTATCTTTATTCCGCGCAGGTCGGACCCCCTGATCCGGAGGTTCCGGACAGGGAAGCCGGAATCCGTTCGGAAACGCTCCACATCCATAGCCACGTTCATCCTGCGCAGTATGTCCACGATCCTGCGGCTTCTGGAGTCCACTCCGAAATGGCTTAGCGTCAGATCGGACCGTTTCAGCATCGCCGCGGCCAGAGCAAGAAACAGCCCGGCGTCCGCACTGCCCGGCAACTCATGGGTGACGGCGCGGAGCCGCACGGGTCCGTCCAGCAACAACTGACAACCTCCCGCGCCGGTGATCCGCCTCTTTTTCAGATTGCATCCCGCGGCCCTGAGCAACACTTCCAGATCGTCATCCCCGTCGGTGTCCTGCAGGAGTTCGACCGGTCCGTCCACACCAAGCCCGGCCAACAGGAGGCCGCATTTCACCGCCAGGTCGGGACGTCCCGCGCGGAAGGATCCGGGCGTCAACCTCGATCCGCCAACACCGGCCGAAATCCCGTTCTTCTTCGAAATATCCACGTGCGCGCCCAGCGATCGAATCGCCTCGGAAACCCGGTCGACGCCGGCGTTGGCGTGAACTCCGGAGAGTCTCGTTACAAAGGGGGCGCTCGACAGCAATCCCGTCAGACAGGAAAACAGAATAAGGGAACCGTCCACGTCGAGTACGTCGCACGTTGCCCGGAACGGGCCGCCGGTTACCGATGCGGTCTCACCGTCCCACGCGACCCCTATCCCGACTTCCGACAGCAACTCACCGGTTCGTTCGACGTCGCGTCTTCGCGAACACCTGTGGACTTTGGAAGTGCCGTTGGCCGTGGACGCAAGGGCGAGCGCGATTATCGAAAGTTCAGGATCCCCGGGGAGTTCGCAAACTCCCGCAAGCCCTGGCGAGGGCTTGATGGTGTCTTCAGAAACAATCGGACCCGTGAGTTCCAAATCCACGCTTTCTTCAAAATGGTGTCACCGATTTACGGACAGCGATCTCCGGTTCAACCGACTCCGGACCCTTTGCTCTACCTCATCCTGACGCTGTATCCCGCCTTTCCCAACACCTCTACGGCCAGTTCCGCGCAGGGACGCGAATCAAACCCCATTCGAATGGTACCTCCTTCCCCCTCGCGCACGTTCAGCACCTCGATGTCGTTAATGTTGATATTCTCTCCGGCCAGCGTCCGGGCGACGTGGGCAATCACACCCGGCCTGTCTTCCGCGAGGAGAAGGATTTCGTGCAGTGGATGCAGGAATCCCTTGGAGTCCCTGGGGATCTGTCCGCGTATCCGATTCGCAAAGGCAAATGCCTGTTCCAGGCGGTCGCGGTCCACGGCCGAGCGAATCGCCGAAAGCGACTCCATATAAAGATCGATCATCTCCCGGATCGGGGCCGCATTCGTACGGCAGATGTCCCGCCACATCTCATACGGACTGGATGCAATGCGCGTCAGGTCCCGAAACCCGCCCGCCGCCATTCGAATCGGCAACCCCTCGTCTTCCGTCATCCTGCCGATCATGGACACCAGGCTGGTGGCCATCATCTGCGGCAGGTGGCTTACCGCCGCCGCCGCCCGGTCGTGTTCGCGCGGTGTCATCTTCATCGGTCTGGCCCCGAACGCCCTTACGAGACGCGCGAACTCTTCGACGACGAAATCGGGCGTATCCGGCGACGGCGTCAATACGTAAATCGCATTCTGAAAGAGGAACGGATCCGCCGCGCTCACTCCTCGATGCTCGGAACCGGCCATCGGGTGTCCGCCGACGAAATGCACGTCATCCCGTGCATGGGCCGCCGCCGTGGAGACGATCGCTTGCTTGGTGCTGCCTACATCGGTCACAAGCGCATCCTGCCGCGCCGCTCCAAGCACCGCGGGCAGCATGCCCAGAATACGGACGATTGGAGTGCACAGGAAAACCAGAGCTGCATCGCGAATGCCGGTTTCGAGGTCTTCATAGCGATAGCCCGCGTCGATTGCCTCCAGCCCGATGGCTGCATCCAGGGTCTCCTGCCGGCTCACGCCGACGACGCTTCGCCCGATGCCCAGGCCCTTGAGCGCCAGACCCAGCGATCCGCCGATCAGCCCCACGCCGACAACTGCAATCGTATCCTTCGCAAATGGAGGATCGTTGGCCATGCCGTCAACCTCGGAAGAGCGGGCAAAAGCGCCGGTTGCATGCTGCAATCGGCATCCGGTTTCCGATCCCGTTCGCGATCATATCCCCTCCGCCAGTTCCATTACGAACGCCTCGGTATCTCCCCACCCCAGGCACGGATCGGTTATGGACTTGCCGAACGCGCCGTCATCGACGTCTTGTGCGCCCTCAATCAGATAACTCTCCACCATCAACCCGCGGATCATTTCGTTCAAAAACGCCGAATTCTGCCGGCTGCGTATTACTTCCAACCCGATCCGCGGCTGTTCACCGAACTGTTTGCCTGAGTTGTTGTGATTCGTATCCACGACGATTGTGGGATTGGCAAGCGACCGCTGCCGATACAGTTCCGCCGCGTACATCAGGTTTTCGTAGTGATAGTTCGGAATGCTTCGCCCCGTCAGGTCCACCGCGCCCCTGAGTACGGCGTGTGTCAGGGGATTGCCGCCGGTGCCAACCTCCCATCCGTTATAGATGAAAACGTGCGGGATCTGGGAAGCGTGAATCGCGTTCAACATTACCGAAAGATCTCCGCCCGTCGGGTTCTTCATTCCAACCGGGACATCAACGCCGCTGCAGGTCAGACGGTGCTGCTGGTTTTCCACGGATCGCGCGCCCACGGCTACATAGCTCAGCAGGTCTTCGACATATGGCAGATTGCCGGGATACAGCATTTCATCGGCCGCCGTCAGGTGGGACTCACGGACCGCGCGGATGTGCATCTGACGCACCGCGTAGATTCCTTCGGACATATCCGGCGCCTTCCGCGGGTCCGGCTGATGTCCCATGCCCTTGTACCCCTCGCCGGTCGTTCGCGGTTTGTTGGTATAGATGCGGGGAACCAGAACCAGCCGTTCACGGACGGCCTCCTGAAGTTTCGCCAACCTGGAGACGTATTCACAGACGGCGTCTTCGTTGTGCGCCGAACAAGGGCCGATTACCAGCAGGAATTTATCGCTCTTGCGCTCGAAGATTTCCCTGATCTCAGTGTCGCGTTCTTCCTTTATCTTCTTCAGCTCCGTTGGCAGTGACACCTTCTCCAGCACAGCTTCCGGCGTGGGTGTCTTCATGTGTTTCGCGAACGCCATTTGGTATCGACTCCGTTTCAGATAGCGACCTTCAAACCCTGTTTTCCTGCCCGGCCGCTTTCGCGTTATGTATTAAGGCACTAGAGGTGTTTCTCGTCTCCGGCTTGCTGTTCATCATGCTCCTGCCTCCTGGACTCGACGATGATCTGCTGAAAGATCCGTCGCACGGCCTCGTCGTCCATGGGCCCCTTATTCTGTTCAAGCAGCCGCTTCAGGATGGACATCTCCCTTTCTGGCACGAAGATCGGTTGTTCGATTGCCTGCTTGATCCTGCCGATTTCGATGGCGCATTGGGCCCTTCGATTCAGCAGATTCAGCAGCTTTGTGTCCAGCACGTCGATTTCCCTGCGCCAGTCATCAAGGTCCATCGGATGCTCCCTTCAGCGGTTGCACGAGTTCTTCAACGAATTCCCCGATATGCGCAACGAGGTCCGGATCTGACTGCCGCTGTGCGATCCGCCGCACGATGGCGCTGCCAAC
>CAZKDZ010000060.1:0-2572 GCA_964551635.1 uncultured bacterium
GGCGCGTCGCGGCTGGCTCTGAGTCAGCTGTTCGAAGTTTCGGCGGATGGTACGGTCGAAAGCGCTGAAATCGTTCCATCGATCGTTCGTTGCCGTGAAAAGCTCTCGTATGAAGCCGTGGACGGGATTCTTCGGGATCCGACCCACTCACTGCACGGCGACATGTCGGCTCTGCACGCCGTAGCCGAGTGGCACTGTATGGAGCGTCTGCAGAACGGCGCAATCGACGTGGAACATCCCAATCGCCGAATCGGAATAGCGGCCGACGGGGAGATCGAATTCTCATTGCACCACGGCAGATCCCCCGCCAATCTGCTTGTGAGCGAGATGATGGTGATGGCCAACTCTGCGGTCGCGAGGTTCTGCCGAGACCTGGATCTTCCGGTGTTGTACCGGGTGCAGGCGGCGCCCGACCTCCAGGATTTCAGCGACGTGGAGAACGAGGTTTTGCGCCGGTACAGAGTGTTGCGACAGATGCGCCGGGCGTCGATGAGCCTGACTCCGGAATTGCACGGCGGGCTGGGTGTGGAGGCATACTGCCAGGTCTCTTCGCCATTGCGCCGGTACACGGACCTGGCGGTTCAACGCCAGGTGGCGGCGCATCTGCTGGGTCAACCCCATCCTTACGACGATGAGCGCATCCAGCGTGTGGTTTTCGAAGCCGAGGAACGCATGCGCAGTCTGATCCGTATCGAGCGGCAGCGGGAACGGTACTGGCTGTTGCGCTACCTGCAGGGACGCATTGGCGACGTTTTCGAGGCGGTGGCGTTGGAAACGCGCGATCGCGCCCTCCACGTCGAGGTGCTGGAATTCGCATTCCAGACGGATATCAGGCCGCCCGTGAACGTCAGGCCGGGTCACCGCGTGACTGTCCGGTTGGGGCGATGCGATCCCTGGCTGGGCGATATTGCCTTTTCTCCCGTGTAGTTTCCTCCGCGGGAAAATTTTACGTTTTCCCGTCCGGAACGTCCGGCTTGTCCTTCTTTACCGCTGAAATTCTGTCGCTTATGCGAGGGCATCCATGACAGGCAACATTCTGGTGGTTGAAGATGAAGTCGATATACAGGAGATCGTCTCCTACAACCTGGAGAAGGCCGGCTTTACAGTGGCTTCCGTCGATTCGGGCGAGGCGGCGCTCCAATTGATCCGCAAGGAGCTCCCCGATCTGGTCGTCCTTGATCTGATGTTGCCGGGAATGGACGGGCTGGAAGTATGCCGGCTGCTGAAGCAGGACGCGAGCACCCGCGATCTGCCCATTCTGATGCTGACGGCTCGCGCCGAAGAAGTGGACCGCGTCGTTGGCCTGGAGCTGGGGGCGGACGACTACGTCGTCAAGCCATTTTCGGCCCGTGAACTGACGCTGCGCATCCAGGCCATCCTGCGGCGGCTGGCGGAACGACGGGATTCGGTGGCCGTCGATACCGATCCGAAAGCCCTGAGATTCGGTTCCCTCGCAATAGACAGGGCCGCTCACCGGGTAACCGTGGACGGCGATGTACTGGAGTTGACATCTACTGAATTCAGTTTGTTGGCCACGCTGGCGGAACGCAGAGGGCGTGTGCAATCCCGCGAGGAATTGCTGAACACGGTCTGGGGTTACGACTATGCCGGTTACGGCCGGACGGTGGATACGCATATCCGCCGGTTGCGCGAAAAACTGGGCGGCGCCAGTGAAATGGTGGAGACGGTTCGAGGCGTCGGTTACCGATTCATGGGAGGACGGTGAGGCATTCAGTGTTTACAGCGGCTCCTTCATCTGAAAGCCTGGGTATCCCTTCCCGGGCGATCCTGAACTTCCTTGAGCGGGTGGACTCGGAACGCATCTGCATGCACGGGTTCCTGCTCGTGCGTCACAACAGGATCGCGGCCGAGGGTTACTGGGCCCCGTGGACGGCTGAGCGCAAGCACCGCATGTATTCCGTCAGCAAGAGCTTCGTGTCGCTGGCAGTCGGCCTGATGATCGACGAAGGCAGGCTCGCACTCGACGATCGGATCGCCGATTACTTTCCGGACAAAGTCCCCGAAAACCTGCATCCGTGGCTTTCGACTTCGACTGTCCGGGATCTCCTGACGATGTCTACCCCGCATTCCAGAAATTCCTATACGCGCAACGATCCGGACTGGGTCCGGACCTTCTTCGACCTGACCCCGTCGCATCCTCCAGGATCGATCTTTGCTTACGACACCGCGGCAACCGTGGTGCTCACGGCCGTGGTGGAACGACTCTCGGGTATGCCCTTCCTGGACTATATGCGGCCGCGTTTCCTGGACCGGATTGGATTTTCCGCCGACGCGTGGTGCATCCGCACGCCCGAGGGTGTTTCATGGGGCGGGTCGGGCGTCATCTGTACGCTTCGCGATCTGGCCAGAGTCGCGCTCGCATGCCTGAACGGAGGCACGTGGGGCGACGAAAGGGTCCTGCCCGGGGAATACCTGCGCGCCGCCACCGCCAGACAGATCGACAACACCATCCGGGGGAATTGCGGATACGGGTACCAGATCTGGCGGGAGAAAGAGAACGGATTTTCGTTCCGCGGGATGGGAAGCCAGTACGCCATCTGTTTTCCCGACC
>CAZKDZ010000061.1:0-15762 GCA_964551635.1 uncultured bacterium
GGTGTTGACGACAACGAACTTGATCACGTTCAATGCAACCTCCTCTCCCGACTTCGACGGCGACGGGACTGTTGGTTTCTCCGACTTTGTGCAATTTGCGTCGAGGTTTGGTGAACAACAGGGCGACGCGGGGTTTGACGCTCGATTCGATCTCGACGGTGACGGCGAGATCGGATTTTCTGATTTTCTGATCTTTGCCCGGAACTTCGGCAAGGAGATCCCGTCTCCCGTCAACCGTGAACCGGACCTGGTCGTCGACGCGCCGACGGTGACCGTAAACGCCCTGACGCCCGGGCAGTCCTTTACGCTCAATGTCACGGTGCGTAACCAGGGCAATGGCCCGGTGCCTTCGACAACGCTACGCTATTACCGCTCGCCGAATGCGACGATTTCAAGGCGCGATACGGAAGTTGGCACGGTTACTTTGGTGGAGCTTGCGGCATCAGGATCTGTTGACGAGTCGATCGGTTTGACGGCGCCATCGTCCGCCGGCGCATACTACTACGGCGCCTGTGTGGATGCGGGCACGGGTGAATCCGATACCGGCAACAACTGCTCTCCCGGCGTGTCTGTTACAGTCGTGCCGTCTCCTTTCCAAATCGAGCTTGTCTTCCTCGAAAGCGCTTCAGGCGACGGATACAACGCGTCCCAGAAAGCGCTGTTCCACAAGGCTGCGGCACGCTGGATGTCAATCATTACCGGAGACATTTCGGACAGCGACTTTTCGGATAATCCGATCGACAAGTGGGACGATCTTTTGAAGGCACGAATATTCGTCGACGATGCTGTGGATGACCTGCGGATTTTCGTTGGTATCGGTGATATCGACGGCGCGAGGGGCACGCTTGGAAGAGGCGGAACGCGCATTGTCAAGAGAAATCGAAATCAGGGTACTCTGGTTACGAAGATCGGTGCGATAGCAATCGATAAGGACGATCTGGAGTGGATGTCTGAGGCCCTTCTTTCGGATGTAATACTCCATGAGATGGGGCACGTGCTCGGTTTCGGGACGTTATGGGAAGCACTGGACCTTGTTCACGGAGAGCATGATGTGTACTTCACCGGCCCACGGGCGATTCGAGCCTTTGACGATGCGGGAGGACTGAACTACAACGGGCCAAAGGTACCTGCAGAAAGCGATAGCAGTCATTGGAGAGGATCGGTGTTCGGCGACGAATTGATGATAGCAAGCATCAGAACGGACCTCACAGGGCCTCTACCCTTGAGCGAGGTAACGATCCAGTCGCTCGCCGACCTCGGCTACCAGGTCGACGTCGGACAGGCCGATCAATACCGGCTGCCCGACCCGGCAGGCGCGAAGCCCGTCGCGGAGCATTTGGTGCATTGGGGGGATTGTGTTGCGGAGGGACCGATCTATGTGGTCGATGACAAAGGACGCATCGTCGACGTCCTGGGAAGACACGAATGACCGCATTGAGAAGTGCGCCTTCGGCGCGTGGATTCGCCCTGGAGCGAACGTCACAGACGGAGGCTCCTGACGTGAAGACAATCCTGTATATCGCAATTCTGCCAGTTCTGGCTGTCCTTCTCCCGCCGCCGTCAGACGGCTATGCATCTTCGGTGCCTGCCGACAGCGTACATTTCTGCCTGCCTGTCGATCCCGAACAGAGGCGGAACAATGCGCCCCAACCGGCGGGTAAGTGGGCGTCCGACCTGAACGTCGGCGAGCCACGCACCGTGCGGCTCTTCTACTTCCTGCCGAACGACCGGCCGTATCGCACCGAAGTCGTGGATTCGATGAAAGCGGGGATCCTCGATCTTCGGACTTTCTTTGCCGGGCAGATGGAAGCCCATGGACACGGGAACACAACTTTCCTGATTGAAACCGATGATCAGGGCGATCCGATTGTCCATCGCGTGGACGGCGACCACGCCGACAGCCACTACAGCCGCCGAGGATATACGGAAGGCGAGATTGCACGTGCATTCGACAACTCGAAGAACATCGTGCTGATTGTCATGGACGTCAGCGCGAGTTCAGCCCACGGACGCGGAACAGGTGCGAAGGACAGCGGATGGGCGATGATATACGGCGCATGGGACTGGTTTGCCGCCGCCCATGAACTGGGCCATTCGTTCGGCCTGCACCATGACTTCCGCGACAACGAGTACACAATGTCGTACGGGCGCGCGGACCGATCGTCCGCCAAACTGTCTGCGTGCGCCGCCGAATTTCTGTCCGTTCATCCGTACTTCAACGCCGACGTACCGCTTGCCATTGAATCGCCGCCCACCGTCGAACTCGTTTCGTCTGAATTTCCCTTTGGATCAGTGAATACACCAGTCCAACTGAGAGTCCGGGACGATGATGGACTTCACCAGGTCATTCTGTTCGTTCGACCCAAGAACCCCTTTCTGGGTGGCACACCCGAAGTTAAAATGTGTGACGAATTGTCTGGTGAAACCGATACCGTTGTTGAATTCGACTTTGACGGCAGGCTTCCATCCGACAACGTGGGCACCGCACCGGAGGCACATACCACGCTCTCCAATACGGTCCTGCATCCGATCTATGTGGTGGCAATTGATACAGCCGGGAATCGAACCAGCACCTTGAGTCTTAAGTCATTTACGCTCGAGGCGGGGCACTCGCCACAACATGTCGCCACAATTGAAAGGCCGAATTTTTACGACATCGGCGACTTCGCGTTTTCCCCTGATGGCGCATTGCTGGCAATAGGCGAATCGGGGCGAGTGGAGTTGCTTGACGCTAAGAACAAGGAGACGATAACCACCTTTCACCATTCGGCCAACACGATCCCCACGGTAGCCTTCTCACCTGACGGTACACTGCTCGCCGCGGGATCGAAGGAAGGCACGATCAAAGTGTGGAATGTGACCAGCGAAGCAGAGGTCGCCACGCTGGCAGGACACGCTGATCAAGTGGCGTCTCTGGATTTTTCGCCGGAAGGTTCGTTGCTCGCTTCCGGGTCATTCGACCATACGGTAAAGTTGTGGAACGCCACGAATTGGACAAACGACGCTACCCTTGAAGGGCATACAGAAAGAGTAGCAAAGACAGCCTTTTTGCGCGACGGGAAGCTTGCTTCCGTATCTGTTTACGGCACTGTCAGGCTTTGGAACGTGTCCACAAGAACCCAGATTTCGACCATAGAGACAGGAGCAAAAGGACACGTTGCGGTCTCAATGGACGGGACACTTGTCGCATCACCCATTTCATGGTCTGTTAAGTTCTGGGATCTGGCCACAGGAGCACAGACAGGCGCCGTGAACGATATGCGAGACTACAATCGTGCATATCCGGTGTTTTCGCCGGATGGTACCATTCTTGCAGTGACGGCCTTCGGTCTGATTGAACTGTGGGACGTATCGAAGAGTGAACTCCTGGCGTCCATCTCGGGTGGCCCGGGTGGCGTGCGACGCATGGTGTTTTCTCCAGACGGAAGAATGCTCGTCGGCAATGATGCGAGGCCGAATAGCAGGCAGATCAAATTCTGGGACGTGTCAGGGTGGACTGACGGAGCTGTCGTAACACAAGTCTGGCCGGGAACAGCCACTGGAGGTACATGGGGGAATGACTTCAATAACGGTAACGCAACGGGGTACGGCTACAGTCGGCATTACAATGCGGGTTCAATTTCAAGCCCGACGTTCACATTTAGAGGCGCTACATATACGATCCATGGAATCAGCATATCGCGTATCGGTAACAATCTCACCCATCAGATCTCCCTCTTGATCAGTCCGGGACTCTCTTCATGCGACAGGAGACTCCTGTTTTTCAGCCAGCTTTCCTCGAGTGGTGGTCTGGCGTTATCTGATGCGGGGGTGGGATCGGCCTACGGAGCAAGTTGGTTTTTTTGGCGCGAAACATCGCACATGGCTTGGCCCGTTGGGTTTCAATACTCATGGAAAATAACCCTTCATCCTACCGCGCCGGATGCACCCATCGTGTCCGCCATCGACGACGGGAACCAGGTCGTGCTGCATTGGACCACACCCTGCGACGGCGGCATCGCTATCGCGCGCCACGAGTACCGGGAGAAAGCGGGAACCGGATCATTCGGTTCATGGATGCCTGTTCCGAATAGCGGCGCCGGCGGAGTGAACGAGGCCAGTTACACGGTCACCGGCCTGAACAATCCTGCACAATACACATTCGAGGTTCGCGCTGTGAACACCGTGGGCGAGGGGGAGACGTCCGCTGAAGCCAGAGTCAGCAATCTGCCCGCCGTGCCGCTAAGCGAACGTACGGCACAGGTGCGCAATGGAATTGTTGCCGCCGTGCCGGACATCAGCGATTCCAGCATTGTGACCGAAGCCCATCTCGCCGCGATTACCCGGCTTCGCCTCGGCCACCAGAACATCTCATCGTTGAAACCGGGTGATTTTTCCGGATTGACCGGCCTTACGCGCCTCCACCTGCCAGGCAATCAGCTCAGAAGCCTGCCTGATGGCGTCTTTGAAGGACTGACTTCGCTGACAGAACTCCGCCTCGGCGGCAACCCCGTCGACCCCTTGCCGCTCAACGTGTCCCTGGAAAAAACCGGAGACGGACAGTTCAAGGCGGTGGCGCCCGCCGGCGCGCCGTTTGACGTCGTCCTGCCGCTCTCCGTCACCAACGGCATCATCAGTGGCGGCGCCACGACTGTCGCGATTTCCAGGGGTAGCGTCGAGAGCCAACCGCTGACCGTGACCCGTACCTCCGGCACGACGGCGGCAGTTACCGTCAATATCGACACGTTACCGGGCCTGCCCAATGGCCATTTCGGTTACGCCCTGGTCAAGTCCTCCGATCTGCCTCTGGAGATATTCGGCAGTGGCGTAACCGGAGGACAAGCCTCGACTGATTTCAACGGCGACGGACGGACTGATTTCGTGGATTTCTTCCTTTTTGCCGATGCGTACGGCAGTTCAAACGCCAGATTCGACCTGGATGGCAACGGCACCGTGGACTTCGCCGATTTCTTCAAATTCGTCGATGCATTTGGCGCGTAGGCGATTCCGGAGCCGTTGTCGATGGGCAATGTCCGGTTCAAAGCCCATCGAATCCGATTGCGAGTGGAGCAACCGCTTATGTTGTGCGAACCGGAACCGGTTCCGGTGGTCGCGCTCTGTATTGTCGGAAACCCGAAGAATGTCATCTGTGAGAAGCCGAAGATTAACAGTTGGGCTTATCGCCCTGGTACTGGCAGTCATGTCAGCGTCGTGGATCCATCCGAGAACGGGAAACGACGCGCCGGCGAGCGGCCATGATGAGGAGGTAAAGCTGCATTCGATGCCGGAAATCTTCGGAGGGGAGTGCTGCGCCCGCGACGCCGCCAAGGATATCGATGGGTTGGCGGCCGCCGGAAACAACGACCCTGAGGGCATCTGGTCGGACGGCACGACAATGTGGGTGGCCGACAAGGTTGACGGGAAGCTGTACGCCTATGACCTGGCTTCCGGCGCGCGCGCCGCCAACAAGGAATTCGATACGCTGGCGTCCGCCGGAAACCGCAACCCTGAGGGCATCTGGTCCGACGGAGCGACGATGTGGGTGGCAGACGATCCGTGGTTCGGAGAGAAAGTCTACGCCTACGATATGTCGACCGGAGCCCGGAATGCAGACAAAGACATCAACGGGCTGGAACGTGTTGGAAACGACAACCCTGAGGGTATCTGGTCGAACGACACGACAATGTGGGTGGCCGATTATACGGATGCCAGGTTGTATGCCTATAACATGGAACTCGAGGTTGCAGATCTCGGCCAAGAAATCAGTGCGCTTGGGTCCGCCGGGAACAACCACCCGCAGGGCATCTGGTCAGACGGCACGACAATGTGGGTGGCGGACTACGCCGACGCGAAGATCTATGCCTACAATCTGACGCGCTATGGCCGGAACCCCTTTCAGGACGTCAATTCGCTGAATGCCGCGGGGAACAGCCACCCTGTCGGGATCTGGTCGAACGGCACGACGATGTGGGTGGTCGACGACGTGGACAAGAAGCTGTATGCCTATGACCTCACGCTCCGCACGGATGCGCCGGCCATCCTTTCAGTGACAGCCGGTACCGGCTCGCTCACCGTGTCGTGGCGTGTTCCACCGATCGAAACCGGCACTGTTGTAATTACCGGCTACGACGTACGCTACATTCGCAGCGACGCCCCGGACAAGGCCGAGGCCAACTGGACCGTATTGCGGTACGTCCGGACAACCGGTTCCGGCACGCTGTATTACGAGGTGACCGGGTTGGCCGGCGGCGCCCTGTACGACGTGCAGTTGCGTGCGGTCACCAACAGGGGACCCGGTTCGTGGTCGGCCGCACGTAACGGAACTCCGATGGTACAAGGTCAAGGTCAGGCCACAACCGACTTCAACGGCGACGGACGGACTGATTTCGTGGATTTCTTCCTCTTTGCAGACGCGTACGACGGCTCAAACGCTAAATTCGACCTGGATGGCAGCGGCACGGTGGACTTCGCGGATTTCTTCAAGTTTGTGGATGCGTTCGGTACGTAGATTGAGGCTCGTCTCCAATTTGCTTCGCTGATTGCTTCATGCCAGATTTCGGAAGGTGTCAACGGTTATCCTGTCCTGTCCGTTAACAACATCAGCGACGGAAGGGTGGGCAGCCGCATGGGGTCGTTTGGCTCGACCGGAATTACGGCGCCGCCCGGCGCCGGCCGTCCAGCCAATCTTCCTGTATTCTTGGACTTCCCCTTCGCGTGCCGAGGAGGGGCCGGGTCGGACGCGGACACGATTCAACTCCCTGGTAGATATCGGGCCGGTAAGGCTATGCGCGAAAAAGAATAGACCTGCGGCGGGATTTGCGATAAGTTAGATGTCTGCTGATCGTCGTTCCGGGAGCATCAGGGAACGAAACTTCATCGCGAAAACGGATTGGATTTCGAAGGGTTTTTCAACTCTTCGGAAGTGTCCAACGCAGGGACAGGACAGGGAGGAGCGCATGGAATACGTCAATTTCGGCCATTCCGGCCTGAAGGTATCGCGCCTGGCCTACGGATTGGGCCTGCGCGGGCAGGACAACGTCGACGAGGCGGAACACGTCATCGAACGGGGCATCGAGCTTGGGATCAATTTCATCGACTGCGCCAACGTATACGGCCTCGGGGACGCCTACGACACCCGCGGCACATCCGAGCAGCTGCTCGCGCGCGTTCTCAGGCGGCACCGCGACGACCTTGTGGTGACCTCGAAGGTCGCCAGCCGCATCGGCGACGGGCCGAACGACGCCGGTCTGTCACGTTATCATATCATGCGGGAGATCGACCGCACCCTTGCCCGCCTCCGGACCGATCATATTGATATCTACATCCTGCACGTGTACGACGAACAGACGCCCCTCGAGGAGACCCTGCGCGCTCTCGACGACGTGGTGCGCGCAGGCAAGACGCGTTACGTGGGTGTTTCCAACTTCCAGGCCTGGCAGGTGCTCAAGGCGTTGTGGACGCAGGACCGCCTCGGGCTCGATCCCCTTATATGCATCCAGAACCCATACAACCTTCTCAACCGTGAGCTCGAGCTTGAGATGTGGCCGGCACAGCGAGACCAGAGGTTCGGGGTCATGACCTACAGCCCCCTGGGGGTGGGCCTCCTTTCCGGCGTGTACACGCCCGGGGAGCCGCCGCCTGAAGGCACCCTTTATGCAAGGGGCCGCGCCAAAGCCCTGGAGAAAGATCTCAATGAGGCGGCGGGCCGGACCCTGGAAACCCTGAGGGAGATCGCCGGCGCCCACGGCCGCACCGTGGCGCAGACGGCGATCAACTGGGTGCTCTCCCACCCCGAGGTGACGGCCGCGATCACCGGCGGCGACACGGTGGCTCATATGGAGGAGAACGCCGGCGCTGTAGGCTGGTCGATCACGCCGGAGGACCGGGCCCTACTCGACGAGGCGTCAGCCGGACAGGACTGCGTCCTGGACTGACCCTGTCAGTGGATCTGAGCTACGGGCTCGGGCTTCTGTCGGTTGGCGAGAACGGCGAGGAGGACGTCAGAAACCGAAACCTCATCCTACAAGTCGGTGTCGGCTTTCCCATAGGAGAATAGGGAATAACCTTCCGAATCTGGAAATATCCATAAACAGGCCGTGCGGCCGATTCTTCCGGTCGCACGGCCTGTTTTTTCGAATGTCGATGATCTCCGGGACGCCGGACGATCAGCCGCCCAGAATCGGGCCGAGCGTGTCGACGATTTTCTTCGCGCCGGTGTATCCGAAGAACAGGAGGGTGGCAACGAGGATGGCATTGATGGCTGGGTGGCTTCTGAAGCCCGGTCCAACCCAGTCCGTCCGGTTGTTCATCAGCAGCAGTGTCAGCGCGACCAGAGGCAGGAAGAACGAACCCAGGACGGCGTAGGTGAGCTGGACCTCGGCCACGGAGCCCCACAACAGCACGAGGGGCACAGTTGCCAGACCGACAAGGTACGCGCGGTAGGGGGTGGACCGCCGGATGTCCGATTTCTGAAAGGCTTCGGGAGAGACCCCTTTACGCAGGGCGAGGAAATTCGCGAACATGTACGGGTCGCTCTGCCACACGCCGAGAAGGCTGGAAAAGACCGCGCCCCAGAAGCCCAGCAGGAAAGCCCATTTTCCCGGGGCCCCGAGCGCCAGTTCGAGTTGGCTGGAGAGGATGAGCGCCAGCGACGCGCCCTTCCCGTCCAGCGCGACGCGCGAACCGATGATGATCATCGCCACGCCGAACAGCGCGGTGACGGTGTACCCCACCGCCAGATCGACGCGACAGGCTGTCACGCCCTCCCGGCCCTGCCTGCCGGTTTCTCGGATCCAGTAACCGTACGACAGGAGGGTAACCGTACCGCCAACGCCTCCCAGCACCCCCAGCGTCCAGCCCACGCCGCCGGCCGGTATGGCGGGAAAAAACAGGCCCCGTGCCAGGGCGTTCCAGTCCGGTCCCAGCAGCAGGGCGGTGAGCAGAACGGTGACGAACATCAGTCCGATGCACGCCGACATCAGAACCTCAAACACGCGGAACCCGCCGATCCAGACCAGGGCCAGGCCGACCAGAGAGTGGATAATCCCCCACACGATTTTGGACGTCGTCGGATCGCCGATGGGAAGCAGACCGGTACCCGCCACGCCGCAGGCCGTCACCAGCGCGCCGCCAACCGAGAAGCTCCAGATGATCAGGTAGACGATGAAGACCCACTGCACCCACGCGCCGAGCCGGTGGACCCAGCCTTCCAGCATCGTGGTGCCGGTTGCCATCTGCCAGCGGGCGATCCCCTCGTTCAGGGTCCATTTGAGCAGCGCGCCGATCACGGCCGCCCACGCGAGGCCAACGCCGATCTTCGACCCGGCCAGGCTGGCTGTAAGCAGGTCTCCCGCGCCGACGCCGGTTGCGGCCATCAGGATGCCGGGAAGAATGAGAGCGGGTCTGAAACGCACGCGAAATCCGGAATTGAGGGTTCGGATCTGCAAGGTGTGGAAGAGAAATCCTCGCACATAAATTAGGTGGCGCAGAGGAACCGTCAAGCAAAAAACGCGGGCTTTCAGCGAATTGGCGCTTGACAGGCCAATGACGGATTTCTATAATTCAGCCATTCATGGAGACCGTGGCGAGATGGACGTGAAAGCATTTTATATACGAGGGCGCACGGCAGTGCGCCCTTACCTGTATTGTCTGCTTGTTCTGGCCGCCGGATGCGCGGACCGGAAGGCGTCAAAATACCTCGAGGCCGCGCATGCGCACGATTCCCGGGGCGAAACCGGCGCCGCGCTGGAGGCGCTTCGGGCCGCTGCCGCCGCGGTTCCAGGCGACGCATTCTATCAGAGGCAGCTTGGTTTGGCCTGTCTGCGCATGGGAATGTACGCCGAAGCCACTGAAGTGCTGGAGCGTGCGCTGGAGCTGGAACCCCATTATGCGGACGTCTACCGGGACCTGGCGGCCGTTTTCGAAGCACAGGAGATGAAATCAGCCGCCATCGGCTGGCTGGAGCGGGGGACCAGGCAGGTACCGGGATATGAGCCCCTCCACCTGGACCTGGTTGAACTCCAACTGGGTCAGGACCGGCCGGATGAAGCATTGCGCATCCTCGAGGCGGCCGTTGAACGCTGGCCCGATGCGCTCTGGGCGCATTTCCGCCTCGCGCAGCTCTACCAGCAACTGAAGCTGTTAGACAAGGCCAGATCCGCCCTTGAGACGGTTCTGGATATCGAACCCGGTATTGCGGAAGCGCATGCGCTTCTCGGCAACGTGCTCTATGAGCAGGAGGAGTATGGCGACGCCGCCGAAGCATATCGTCGCGCCATTGCGTTGAATCCCGATGACCACGGCAGTTGCAACAATCTTGCCTGGCTTTACGCCGTCCAGGGGATCCGTCTGAAAGAAGCCCAGCGTCTCTCTTTGCGGTCCCTTCAGCAGGCGCCTGATTCGCCAACCTATCTTGACACGTATGCGGAAATCCTCTACAGTACGGCTCAATACGAACGGGCGATCGAAGTGATCCGCCACGCTATTTCGTTGCGTCCCGAAGACCCCGCCCTGCGGAAGCACCTGCGGAATCAACTGGATAAATTCATGGCTGCGTACGGCGGAAGCGTCCACCGGAGCGGTGCGAACGGCACGAAGGATTGGAGGCGGACGGACCATATGTACGGACCGATTATCCACGGAGGATGAGAGAAGTGAAAACACGGATAGAACGTGTGCACGCCAGGGAGATTCTGGATTCGAGGGGCAATCCCACGGTCGAGGTGGAAGTGGAGCTGACCTCCGGCGTTGCCGGCAGGGCGGCAGTTCCTTCGGGCGCGTCCACCGGCCAGCACGAGGCGGTTGAACTCCGGGACGGTGACGAAACCCGGTACCTGGGGAAGGGCGTTCTGAACGCGGTCGGAAACGTGAATTCGTCGATCGCGCCGGCCGTGGCGGGTATGGACCCTTCAGACCAGGCGGCGATTGATGGACGCCTCAACGAGCTGGACGGAACCCCGAACAAGGGAAACCTGGGAGCCAATGGCATTCTGGGCGTCTCGCTTGCAGTGGCCAAGGCCGCCGCCGCCGCGTCCGGGATGCCCCTTTACCGCTATATAGGCGGCGCTTCTGCATGCACGTTGCCGGTACCGATGATGAATATCCTGAACGGAGGCTCGCATGCGGACAGCAGCGTGGACCTGCAGGAATTCATGGTCATGCCGGTGGGCGCCAACAGCTTTCGAGAGGGGCTGCGGGCAGGCGCGGAGGTATTCCATGCGCTCCGGGAGGTACTCAAGGCGGAGGGCCACAGCACCGGCGTCGGCGACGAGGGCGGGTTCGCACCCAGCCTGGCATCCAACGAAGAAGCGCTGGATGTGGTTGGGGAAGCCATTCAGAATGCCGGATATCAACCCGGACAGGACATTCTGCTGGCGCTGGATCCAGCCACGACGGAGTTCTATAGTGATGGCAGGTACGGTTTTCACAAGTCCGACGGGTCGGAACGCACTTCGGAACAAATGGTTGACTTCTGGGAGGACTGGACGCGGCGATATCCCATAGTTTCCATTGAAGATGGGTTGGCAGAGGATGATTGGACGGGTTGGGCCCGGATGACGGAAAGGCTGGGGAACCGGGTGCAGTTGGTGGGAGACGACCTGTTCGTTACCAATACGGAGCGTCTCGGGCGGGGCATTCAATCCGCAGTTGGCAACTCAATACTGATCAAGGTGAACCAGATCGGAACCCTCAGTGAAACCCTGGAAGCGATCGAAACGGCGCGCAACGCGGGGTATACAGCCGTGATCTCGCACCGCTCCGGGGAAACGGAGGACGCGACGATAGCCGATCTTGCCGTTGGAACTGGCGCCGGGCAGATCAAGACCGGGTCGGCTTCGCGCTCGGACCGCATCGCCAAATACAATCAGCTGCTGCGAATCGAAGAGGAACTGGGGGAGTCCGCCGTGTATCCGGGCAGGGATGCGTTCTACAATATCGACCTGCCCGCAGCGCAGGCATACGGATCGTGAAACCACCATTGTTACAGATCTCGCCATCGCGTGAGCCGCGGCGGCTCTCGGAGCCCGAACGCCGGCGGCTCCAGGCGGTCTACGATCAGGTTCCGGCCGTTTCGTGCCACTGCGATCGGTTGGGACAGTGCTGTGAACTCACGGCAGAGGAGATGGATGCGGATTTTGCGACCATGTATCCGCTGTATTCGGTCGAGTACTCCAACATCGTCGACTACGTGCAGGACCATTTCGAGGCCGAACAACGCGATGCCGTGCTGGCTCTGACCGAAGAACGGCCGGCGCGATGCCCGTTTCTTACCGATGCAGGCGGTTGTTCGATCTATCCGGTTCGGCCGCTGGTCTGCCGCACCTACGGTGTTTTGAGCCGGGAAGCCGTCGAGGAGACTGCGCGCGGCGCCCGCGGCAAGGTCTCCTCGCAGTGGGTCTCTTCCTTTTTGTTTACGGAACGCCATATGGTCTGTCCCCACACCCGCATACTGGCTCCGGAAGCGCTTGCCGCGCATGCGCAGAATATGGTTCGATTCAACTACGAGCGGGAATTGCTGACGCTGGGCGAAGAGGCTGAACGTATGGAGAAAGCCCGTGCAGCCGTATTGACGTCCGTGGCCGGACTGAAGCGGGTTACACGATGGACCTGGGGTGGATACAACGTGCTGCTCCGGGCGCCGCTGGCGTGGCTCAAGCGAAACTTCCCGGGTTATTGGCGCCGGTGTGCGCTTGCGGAGTAGCGTGAGGGTAATTTGGGCAGGGGACCATTGCCAGCGCGGCGTCTCACGGCGATTTGCCGAAATTCCGCGCGAATAAAATGAAGTCCGGGAATGACACGGTGCCGTCCCCGTCCAGATCGAACGAGGGGTCGAAACCCGGTTGACGTGCTGATTTGCCGAATCCCGCGGCGAATGCGATGAAATCCGAAAATCCGACCACGCCGCTCGCGTCGAAATCCGCCGCAGCCGGAACGTGGCCCTCGCGCCCGGCGAGAGAGAATGAGTAGGTCGGCGGACCGGCGGACGTGCGCGTGAAGGCCAATACGGTTGGCGACTCGCTGTAAAGACCGATACGGCGCCGTGCGCCGCGCGGGACCGAAACGGCGGCGACGTCGTGCGTGTTATCCCGTGTGGAAACCAGTGTCACAAGCAGGTCGCTGTCGCTCTTTACGTCCACCGAGAGGCCGGCCGGTCCCGACGTACCCGGCACGACATAGTCGATGCCCCAGAGCTGGAGGGCGCCGCCAAGATCGCTGGCAGGTACGACTACGGAATCCCTTCTGACCGGCCCAAGTGAGAGACCGCGGTATCCCGTGCCTCCGTCGTCGTTCACGAACACGGCGGCCGCCCAATCCGCCCAGAACTGTTCGAACCGTTCCTCCGCGCCGGTGCCTTCAAGCGCACGATTGAAGCCGTCAATACCGTTTGACGGTTCGGCGACGAGGCGCGCGACGGCCGTATCGCCGTATCGCTGGGCGAAGTAGGTCATCAGCAGAAAGGTCTGGTCGAACAGGAACGGCAGGCAGGCGCCCTTGGACCAACTGGAATCATCCGTCAGGCCGGTATTGGGCGGTACGGGAAGGTTCGAGAAGGGCGTTTTCAGCAGATTGGGAACGACCAGGAATTTCTGCGCAACCTCGCCGGTTGTTTTCCTGTAGCCGCAGGCCAGCTCGGCGTATTCCGAACAGCCCTCATCCACCCATCTGTCTTCGTCGGGATCCCCGTTCCAGTGCAGCATGTGCTGGAACTCGTGGGCAAGTGTGGCTTGCGCCAGATCGCTGTTCAGGTCCAGGGGATCGGTGTCGATGTAGAGGATTTCCCTGCCAACCGGCGCCGCCTGATTTGCGGTATCGTAATAGCCCAGGATCGTGCCGCTCCGGACATTGTCCATAATATCCAGCAGCACGATCACGATCCGCGGGTCTCCGTCCGAGTCGGGCGGAGGACCGAAGATTTCTGTATCGACGGAGTAAATCCCGCGGTCGGGATACCGGGGGGTTGACCGGTCGAAAGCGCGGGTAAGGGACGCCAGGGCGGCAGGCGTAACGCGCGAACCTCCCCATACATCGTCCTCCACAAAGATATAGCAGTGTTCGCCTTTCAGGCGGCAGGTCGTCGTCGTGAGATAGTACGGATCGGTACCGGGAATCGCGCCGAAATTAAAGACACGAACGGTCAGAGGGTCGCCCAAGTCAAACGTCTCGGCGGCCGTTATTTTTGGCGCCGCCGCCGGAATTGGACGCGAGGGCAGATAGGGCGTGCCGCAGTGGGCTTCTGCGCCGGCGAACGCCGGGGTCTTCAGGAGCATGCAGAGTACGATCCCCGCAGAGGACGGACGCCAGACGCGAGACGCCCGACTCGATATGGTCGAAGCCAAGCCTTTACCGCCCTTTCGTAAGGTTCGGGAAGACGTACTCGCATTCATTGGGTTCGGTTCTCAGAAACCACGCTGGATGCTTGCGTAGAGTCCGCCTCGGGGGTCAACCAGGAGCTTGACGCCCGTGTCCCGTGCGCGGTTTTTCCGTGCGATGGAAGCCGCGTTGAGAGCGCTGGCGAATCGGTTGAGAATCAGGCCGCCTATGAACAGGAAAGCCTTCTGTTCAGCGGAAGTGGCCTTGCTGCGCAGGTCCAGAAATCTGATGCGGGACGCTTCCGTATCCCACTCCCAGATCCGGTCATCGGTTTCAGCCCGTAAGTTCGCCTGTTCGCCCGCCAGAAAGCGTTCTCTCCGGTTTCGTTCGTAGATGCTTTCGAAGTCCCCTACTTCCTTGATGAAGGACTCGGGCAGATTTTTCAGTTTGATGCCCGCGTGGGCTGCGGCATGGGCGTGATACGCATCGACGCGATAGGACTCGAGGAATCGGAACGTGGCCATGCCTGACCAGAATATCCCTTCCGTGACCAGAAAGAAGCGCGCGGACCGCCGCCCGCCCGCGTAGAATTCACCCAGACCAGGCAGAACGAGCGATAACACCGCTGCGCCCGCCGGTGACTTGCCCCGCGCGTGTCCGGCCGACGGTACGCCGATCAGAATCAGGGACAATATTGCGAAATTGACGAGGGTCCTGGAGATACGGTTTGCCATGGTTTCAGTTTCGAAAAAGCGCGTTCAGAACCGAACGTGGATTGTCAATTCGGTCCGGTCCGGCCGGGGCGAGATTGACAGTTGAGCGGACCGCACGCGCAGCGCGGCATGGATGGAACTCGCGATGCGATTGACAACGGTCAGGCCGATGATTACCGAGGCGCGTTTAAGGAGTTTGTTGCTTTCGTTGCGCTGATTTTCGTAGTCGATACGCTGATTGGAGTCCACGTCGCCGTTACCGGTCTGGAACCCCACGTCACCAACGTCCCTCCAGCCGAAAACAAACTGGTTGTACTTGCCGATCATCTCGTAGTATTGCTGGGTGTCCACCCTGTGGCACCCGTCCAGGGCGCGTTTGCACGGCAGGGTCTCGGTCTCAATATATGGCGAGCCCCTTGCCCGGTTATACTCCTGCCATTCCCGATACCTGGATTCGTCCCAGTTCCGGTCGGCAAAAGCCCGGAACTCCGCCTTGAGGTCGTTGCCTTTGTTCCGCCAGCGCAGATAGTTGAACCACGTGAGCGCTTCGATCCCGAGGAAGACAGCCGCCCGCTTCGGTTCGCCCGCGTAGAGTTCGCCCAGACCGGGAACCAATAGAGACATCGTAAAGGCCAGTCTGGACGATTTCCCCCCGGACGGCAGAGGGTCGTCATCCAGCAGCCACAAATTCGCGATGGAGTGGACGTCGTCGACACGGTCTGCGGCATGGATCGGCAGAACGGTCAGCAGAACCAGCGCT
>CAZKDZ010000062.1:0-42738 GCA_964551635.1 uncultured bacterium
CCCGCAGCACGGGCAGCGCTTTCTCAACGCAGATCAGTGCGCCGTTGAAGTCGAACTCCACGCGGAAATCCGGTGGCGCCACCTCCTGAATCGCCTGTGCGCATTCCACCACGTCGTAAAACGCGCGCGCCTTGCACTTCAACCCGCGGTACCCGCGATCCGCCGCGGCCCGGACCTCCGCCGCGGTGTCCTCCGGCGACATGCTCGGCATCCACCACCCCATCGCCACCCATTGACGCGCCTGCTGTCCCATCACCTTCCACGCGGGCAGGTTCAGGTGCTTCCCCATGAGATCGTAGCACGCCATATCCAGATTGAAACGCCCCTGACCCATGACGTGGTCGAACGGGTCCGAGCCGATATAGGTATCCAGCGCCTGCTGTTCCATCGGCGGCCCGGGGTTCTCACCCAGCCCCACGAGCCCGGTATCCGTATGAAATTTGTATACCGTTACCTCCTCGGACATCGCGAAATGATGATAGGCCTTCCGGATTCGGGCTTCATAAGGGACCCGTAGCGGAATCACTTCGATTTCCGTAATTTTCATTGGCATTGCCCTTCCTGGAACCGGCCGGCTGGACCACCATTCGGACCAGTTGTCCTACAACGCTTGAATTCCGCCATATCCATTGGTATATATAATGCGGGTAGAGGTAAGACGGGAGAGGACCACACCACCTCCCACAACCTGGTGAGACGGGAGCCGGGAGACGGGAGAGATTACCTGTCTTGTGACGATTCTTCTCGTGCCGTAGGCAAGAAGGAATTAAATTTCTTGCAAGGGCTTCTTCTCACGTCTCCCCTCTCCCCGCATTTCTTCTTCCTTCTTCCTTCTTCCTTCTTATTGCCTTTAGAAAGGTTTTCCCATGCCCCAGCGCCTCGTCTACTTCAACGGCAGCTACGTTTCCGAACGCGATGCCCGCATCTCCATTTTCGATTCGGCCCTGATGTTCGGCGACATGGTATTTGAAATGACCCGTTCATTCAAGCAAAAACCCTACCGCCTGCGCAACCACATGGAGCGGCTCTACGCCTCGATGAAGTATGCTCAAATCGACTGCGGCCTGAGCATCGAACAGATGGAATCCGCCACCGCGGAAACCATAGAACGGAACCTGCCCGCGCTGGAGGGCCTGGACTACCAGATCATGCACAACGTCACGCGTGGCGCCCTTCCCCTGTACGACACGCTCGTCACCGAAGGCCTGCATCCAATCGTCACCATCAACGTCATCCCGCTCGTGAGACACGTCGGCGGCGCGGCCCATTCCTACGAACAAGGCGCTCATTTTGTCGTCACGCCCCAGCAATCCGTACCCGCTCGCTACATCGATCCCAAGGCCAAGAACCGCAGCCGGATCTACTACCAGCTTGCCAATCTGCAGGCGCAACGCATGGAGAAGGACGCCAATGCGCTGCTTACCGACGAGCACGGGTTCATCACCGAAGGCACCGGAAACAACGTCTTCTTCGTCCTCAATGGGGAGGTCCTCACGCCCAGACCCCACGATATCCTGCGCGGGATTTCCCGGCAGGCATGCATGGAACTTGCCGAAGATCTGGACATCCCGGTCCGTGAAGCCGACATCGAACCCTACGACGTCCGTAACGCCGACGAAGCCTGGTACACCGCGACCACGATTTGCATGGTCCCCATCACACGCTTCGATTTTCAGCCCGTCGGCACGGGACGTCCCGGTCCGGTCTATCGACGACTCATCGACGCATGGTCTGAAGAGGTCGGCGTGGACATCCCCGCGCAGGCCCGGGAATACGCGGAACGCGCGAAATCCTGGGCCCCCTGATCGCCGGCGCCAGGACCGCTCCACGTCGCCTTATCGTCCAACCCCATTACAAGGAGCGACATCAATGCCGTCATACCGAGCGGCACTCATCGGCTGCGGCAACATCTCCGGCCGCCACGCGAGAGCCTACCTGACGCAGGGCAACGTCGAGCTTGTTGCCGCGTGCGACATCAACCCGGAAAACCTGAACAGAACCTGCGACGAGCTCAAGATTCCGGGTCGATACGCTTCTCACCAGGACCTGTTCCGGCGCGAGGCGGGCATCGACCTCGTCAGCGTATGCACCTTCCCGAAAGTTCACGCGGAGCAGACCATCGCCGCCGCCAATGCGGGTGCGAAAGCGGTATTGTGCGAAAAGCCCATGTGTCTGAGCCTGGAGGAAGCCGACGGCATGATCCGGGCGTGCCGGCGGAACGGTACGCGGCTTGTCATAGCCCACCGGCACCGCCAGAGCCCCAACTTCAACAAGGCGCGGAGTCTCATCGCCAACGGCGCTATTGGTGAACCCCGGCTCGTCTGGAGCTATCTGACCAGTTGCCTCGTGGACAACGGCACCCACATCGTCGATATGATGCGTTACCTTCTCGGGGATCCGGAGGCGGACTGGGTGATGGGTCAGGCCTCCCGGAAGCGCGACACCCTGTATCAGGGTTCCCCGGCCGAAGAATCCAGCGTGGGGCTCGTCGCGTTCGGAAACGGGACCCGCGCCGTGGTGGAAATGGGTGAAAGGACGCCGAAAGACGGGTTCCGCTTTCGCGTTCTGGGAAGCGAAGGGACGATTGACGCCACCCTCGACGAAGTACTCCTCACCGACGGGAACGGCATCACCGCATTTCGGGACGAACCCAGACCCGGATTCATCGAACAGACACGGGAAATGATCGCATGGGTGGAAGGGGGCCCCGAGCACCGGAGCAGCGACAGGCAGGGGCGGGCCGCAACTGAAATTCTCGTGGCCATGCACGAATCCGCCCGCACAGGCGAACTGATCGAACTTCCGCTCAAGATCGGGTATGATCCCATGAAGAAGCGGGTAGAGGGTAGACGGTAGAGAAGCAGGAAAACCGGCCTCACACAAAGGCACGAAGACACAAAAGGACACAAAGGAAAAACCGGAAACACCGTCACGGCGGGCGACCACAAGGGTCGCCCCTACAAGGCCAATGACGGAGACACGAAAGGACGCAAGGAAAATCAGGGTAGACGGGAGAGATTACCTGCCTTGTGCGGACTCTTTGAGTGCCGGAGGCAAGGAGGGAAAACATACCGGGCAAGGATTTCTTCTACCGTCTTACGTCTTGCGTCTACCCGATTTTCTCACCTCTACCGTCTCACCGCATTTCTTCATCCTTCTTCCTTCATCCTTCTTCCTTTTTCCCTGAAGACGGCGCCTTCTTCGGAGTGGCTTTGGTGTAAAGCCCGCCCCGGCTCCGGTCGTAGATGACCTCGATGCTTCCGTTCTTCGAAACCAGACGCGGCACGTTGTTGGCCTTCTCATCGCGGTCCGGTCCCCGCATCACCGCAAGCTGCGCCTCGCCCATGCCCTCCAGAAGGTCCCCCCATCGTTCCTCCGGCGTCGCCATTGCAGCCCCGCCGTTGAAGTGCCGCGAGGAGTACCGCGTGAGAATGACGCGGCGAGGTACGTCGCTCTTCCACGCCAGCGCGCCGTGCGCCTGGGGGCCGTCCATGAAGAAGATGACGTCCCCGGCCTTCGTCAGCGGATGTGTCACCAGCCCCATGTCGTCGTCGCAGGTCCAGACGCCCCTGGGGATGCCGTACTGCGACTTGTGGCTTCCCGGCACGCAGGCAAACCCCCCATCTTCTTCGTTGACATCCCGGAGTTGCCAGGCCACGCCGACGGATGGGCCCCCCAACGCGTAGCTGCGGCCGTTCTGGAAGGTAT
Source organism: uncultured bacterium (assembly GCA_964551635.1). Taxonomy (GTDB): domain Bacteria; phylum Latescibacterota; class UBA2968; order UBA2968; genus JAAXHE01. The sequence continues at coordinate 3,709 of CAZKDZ010000062.1, forward strand.
AGTTGCGAGACGGACTCAACGGTTCGTTGCCGCCATGGAGAAAATGTCCGGCGCCTCCCCTGGGCGTACAGATCGCTTCAAAGCCCGTACACCGGAAACCCTTCCCGCCCATCCAGGTGAGGCGGTGTACGACAGCCGGATGGGCGAGCATCTTCCGGAAGGGTTCGCAATACGGCCTGGGCATCTCCAGCAGGCCGGCAATGGTGGGTCGTCCGGTCCCGGCCAGGCTCTTCGACCCCATGGCGAGGTCCACGCTTTCAACCACGATGCGGTCCGCAAACCTGTCGATCGCCTCGTTCGCCAGCGCCAGGTCTTCCGCGGACATGACGTTTCGGAGGACGAGATGACCGCAGAGGTCCCAGAAATAGAACTCCTTCTCGTCGATGTTCGAATCCGGATTCCTGATATAGATGGAAGGGTGGGACAGGTCGGGTTCCGGGTCTACCCAACAGGTCTCTCCGTCCGAGCTGAGCGTGGGAGGCGGGTCCGTATCGCTGTAGCCGGGCTTGTGAAGCATGACGCGCTGCTCCGGCGTCAACTGCTCCATCCATTCCGGCTGGTCTTCGCGCCGGGTCATCGGCCCGGTGCCGGTGGACTGCACCGCCGCGTGTCCCGCGTAGTTGTACTGGAGCAGCCGCTGGCGGCGCTCCCTCGTTCCGGGACGCACGCCCTGCAGCAGGGTGGCCGCGCACAGCAGCAGGTCGCCCGCGTCAAGCGACGGCTGCACGGTAAGTCCCAGGTCGTCCGTCCCGGTCAGCACGTCTTCAGGGGTTTCAACGTTGCTCTTGTGGCTGCACGGGACCAGCGAAAGCCCGCCGTCTCCAGCGCTCGCATCGGACAGCGCCCAGATGGCGTGTATCCCCTGGCAGTGCCGGCGGCCATTGAGGATGTAATACGCCCGGCCGGCGTCGATCGGTTCATTGCCGCCGGCGAGGCCCCCGGTTCCCCCATCCGCATTGCCGATAAGCTCCGGCTCCCGGTCCAGCCTGAAGCCAAAGCCGATCAGCTGGTTCAGGTAATTGACCAGCAGGGGATGGACCATCAGGTCGCGGAACGGCTCCCTGTGCGGCGCGGGCCATCCCAGCATCCCGCTCTCGCTGTCCCCTCGCTCGAGCGCCCCATTGCAGGCTTCGACCTCTCTGGGAGTCAAAACCCCTCGCAAAATCAGGTAGCCCGAGACATCGAAACAGTAGTTCTCCTCGTGACTCATTTCCTGGCGGTCCATCTTCGACCTCCTGTGTGTTGTACATTTGCCAGAAACCGTTATAATATATAGTAGCCATGGTACTTGTCGACATCCGGAAGTGTCAACAAAAAACGGGATGCGACCGGCCCGTGAATCGACATTTTTCACTTCAAGGGTCACGTGTCCGCCTGTAAGGGCCGCCCTGAAAAGTGTTACCTATGTGCCCGAACAACTGTTAACCTTGATGGCGGACAGCGGTCAGCCGTCAGTAAAAATCAAAAACAAAACCAAAAAACCCCTTTCCCCGAATTCCCTGCCTACGGCGTGTTCCTTTTGAAGCGACCAAAAGGAACCAAAAGTCGCCGCTGGGCGCGGGGCCTGCGCTATGCACAGCACGAATACCCTCAGCGGATGCACCGAACCCATTGACCCGCCAGCCACAGAAGATCAACCGCCTTCAGTGTGTGACGGAATAGCGTGCTCTGCTCTGGAAGTACTCGTGAAAGACGTCGCGTTCGAAAACCGAATGCCAATCCGAAAGCGAGATCTCTCCCCGCGGCCCCAAAATCCCTCACCCCCTAACGCCCTCTTTCGTGATCCGCTTCTGTTTATCCGTAAGCGAACCTCCGGCTTCGAGGGTGTCATATGGGAAAGTTATCTATTTTTCTTCCTTCTTCCTTTTTCCTTCTTCCTTTTTTCGTCTACCCTTCTTGAAAGGACTTCACCATGACAGATCTGAAAGCGGCGGTGATCGGCTGCGGCGGCCACGCGCAGTCGCACCTGCAGATGATCGTGGACGAGCCGCGACTCCGGCTCGCGGGCATCGCGGAACTCGACGAAGAGCGGTTGCGCAGGAACCGGGCGGAATGGTCGCCCGAGCAGGCCTTCATCGACTACCGTCAGATGCTGGACAACGTCGCACCGGACGTTGTGTACGTTGTCACGAATCCGGGTCATCTGCTTCCCATCGTACTCGATTGCCTTGAACGCGGGATCCACACGTCGGTGGAGAAGTCGCCTGGAATGGATACCGGTGAGACCGAACAGATGGCGCGCGCCGCCCGGGATAGCGTCGGCAAGGGCATCGTGTCCTTCAACCGCAGATACTATCCCCACGTACTCGCCGTCCGGCGGCGCATCCAGGCCGCCGGTGGCGCGGTACACGTTGCGGCCACGTACAACAAACCGTTGTCCCGATTCAAAGCCGCAACGCCCGATCCGGTGATCTGCGACGCCATCCACCACGTGGACCTGATCCGCTGGCTGGCGGGTTCCGGCCCGGAGGATGCGGCGATACCGGTGGAGGTGCGGGGGATGGTGCTGGACGGCGAGCGCCCCGTGTGCCATCGCCACAATGCCGTGGTCCGTTTCGACACGGGCGCCTTCGGCGTATTGATGAGCCACTACGGCGTGGGCTATCGCATTCAGCGGGCCGAAGTGCACGCGGAGGACCTGTCGGTGTACCTGGATCTGACAAGGGCGCCGAAGGTGGAGGGATACGAGCGGGGCGAGGCTTTTTCGGTGGACAACGACGAAATCGACGCCGTTGGCGGGGCGGGCTTCAACGAGATCGTCCACTTCGTCGACTGCATTCTGGAAGACCGTACGCCATGGTCAACCCTGGACGACGCTGTGCAGACCATGCGCCTTTGTGAAGCCATCCGCGCCGGGCATCAGGGGACGTTGTAGGGGTAAGAGGCTCGCGGAGATAGGGATTGGGAGATGAAGGCGATTCACACGGTAAGACGTAGAAATCCCCCCAACGCATCAGCCTTCGCCGGCCCTTCGACAGGCTCAGGGAACGGGCTCGGTTTCTGCGACTTCCCCTCAAGGGGGGAGTGATTGGACGGCCAAACGGGTTCGCGTTCAACTACGACCGGTTGGTTGTTGCCGAACAATCTGGACCCACGACACGGTGCGTACCGAGTACCGCCTCCCGATTCGCCCTCCAATTGCCTTTAATTCGGCGCTTGTTCCTTGATGTTCTCCGATACGACGTGGCCGTCGAACAGGTGAACCACGCGGTGGGCGAATCCCGCGTCGTGGGATTTGTGCGTGACCATGACGATGGTCGTCCCGTTCTTGTTCAATTCCGACAGTAATCCCATGACCTCGTTGCCATTGGCGGAGTCCAGGTTCCCCGTAGGCTCGTCGGCCAGGATGATCTTCGGATTCGAGATGACCGCCCGCGCCACGGCCACGCGCTGCTGCTGACCGCCTGACAGCTGCTGCGGGAAGTGCTTCTCCCGGTGTTTGATGCCCATATACTCCATGGATTCGTCCACACGCTTCCTGCGTTCCTTTGACGGCATCTTCAGGTACAGGAGCGGCAGTTCGATATTCTCGGCCACGGTCAGTTCATCTATCAGATTGAAACTCTGAAACACGAAGCCGATATTCTCCTTCCGCGTGTCGGCTCTCTGCCGCTCCGTATGTCCGGAAACCTCCACGTCGTTCAGAAAGTATTCCCCATCCGTCGGGTTATCCAGCAGCCCCAGCACGTTCAGCAGCGTGGACTTTCCGCAGCCCGACGGCCCCATCACCGCCACGAATTCGCCTTCGCTGATCTCAAGGTTGACGTTACGGAGCGCGGTAGTCTCCACCTCCTCGGTGCGGTAGACTTTCTGCAGATTAACCGTTTTGATCATCTCGAGGCTCCTTATGAAAGGGTAGACGATGTGTGTGACTGATGAATGGGTAGACGCAAGACGGGAGAGGGTAGATGATGTGAGTGCCCGTTCGGGTTGTTAACCGTAATGACGATTTCTATGCGATAGGCACAAGTCATATTGAAATACTTTCTGTCAATCCTGACAGTAACGCAATTTGGCTGAGTTCCATCATCGTGTTCCTGCGATATCCTTTTTGACCCGCCACGGGACCACGTAGCGAGGTTCTTTCTCCTGCGTCTTCCCGAGGTTAGACACAAGATGTGAGAGGTAAGAGATGTCCCGCCTCGTTGGGTTTCAATTTATGCCGGAGGCATAGAGGTAGAACAGATCGGCAAAGATCTCATCTCCCGTCTACCCTCTCCCGTCTCACCGCTGTAACACCAGCTTATCTATCTCTTCATAATTCTCATACGACGACGTGACTACCCGTTCCCCGGGCGCCAGACCGTCCAACACTTCGAAATACTCCGGGTTCTGGCGTCCGATGCGAACGTTGCGGCGGACCGCGAGGTCACCTTCGACCACGAAAACCCAGTTACCGCCCGTGGTCTGATAGAAACCGCCCCTCGGCAGCAGCAGCGCTTCTTCCGGCGCGTCCAGTTCCAGACGAATCTGTTCCGTCTGCCCGCGGCGGATGCTTCGAGGCGCTTCGCCCACGAATTCCATGTCGACCTCGAACTGCCCCTCCTTCACCTCGGGGAAGACCCGGCGGATTTTCAACGTGAATGTCTCGTCGTCGATTTCAATCGTTCCCCTGAGCCCCGTTGTAATCCTCGTAATGTAGAATTCATCGATGGACGCACGCATCTTGTACGCGTCCAAAACGTCGACCTGACCGATGCTGGTCCCCTTCCCGATCAACTTGCCGATCTCGGCGTTGAGTTGGGACAGTTGACCCGCGATCGGCGCGCGGACGGTCAGGTTTCTCAATGGTCGCCGTACGTCATCCAGTTGAAGCTGCAGGCTCTTTGCGCGCTTCTGCAGGGCAGCCAGTTCATTGGCGCGATACATGGAGTCGCGGCGAATGGTCTCCACCATGAACACCTTGAGCTTCTGCGCGTGTTCGTACTTTTCTCTTGCCTCGTTGAATTTGTCTCGCGAGGCGAGGTTGTTTTCGAATAACGCTTGCTCTTTCCGGAAATCGCGTTCCGACTTCTGAAGTTCCAGTTCGATATCCATCAGTGAACGCTTGCGCTGGATATCCTGAATCTCCTGGTTCAGACGGGTGTTTTCCATCCTGTTGATCTGCTCGAACAACTGTGCCTCCTGGCTCAACACGGTCTGTTCCAAGGTCGGATTCGACATCCGCAGGATTGGCGTGCCCCGGCCCACCATCGCTCCCACTTCCAGGTAAATCTCTTCCACCTGCCCGCCCTCCAGCGCATCCAGGTAGTGGGTCTGAATGGGCATCACCGTGCCGCGCTGCGGAATGAACTCCTGGAAGGGACCGATGGTGACTTCGGATATCGTGATTCGCTCCGCCTGCACGTTGAGCCTGGCGCTGTGGTCGCCGAATATGGCCATATAGAGCACCAGACCCACAAAGCCGGTGACCGTCCCTGCAGTGATGATGCGCTTCGGCGTCAACAACTTCTTCTCGATCTTGCGGTCCATCCCGCCGGATGGCGTCTCCCGGTCAGGCTGGGAAGTACCGGGATTCACGAAGCCGGGAATGGGTTTTTCTCCGCCAACGGAATCCGCCGGACCTTGCGCCGCCTCCGGATCGGAAGCCTCCGGGTCGGACCCTGCGCCCGTACGACTCAGCCGCAACACGCGTCCCTTTTTCTTATTTGGTTTTTGCTCTTCCATCGTTTTGACTCAACGTGCTCTGAAACGCCGGCCTCGAGAATTTCCGGATCTCAGGCCGCCGCTATGAACTCCTCGCCATCCCCTGCCGCTCGACTTCCCGCCTCAAGCCCTGCCGCCCCCGGTACATCCAGACTTTCAGGGTTCCCAACGGTACCTGCAGTTGCCGGGCGATCTCATCGTAGGACCGGTCCATAAGATAATGCAGACAGACCGCTTCGCGGTGACGTTCCGGCAGCGCACGGATGCTCCGCTTCACGATTTCCCTGCGTTCCTTCCGGACCATCGCCGATTCCGGATCTTCGCCAGTCGCCGGCAGCCAGCGCGCCTGGATCGCGGGCAAGGCATCCTCAATCTCGCGCATCCAGGTCTTTCGCCTTTTCGAGGACCGAATGTAATTCGTACACTCATTCAATGCAATGCGCGTGAGCCACGTGGTGAAAGCGGCCTGTCCGCGAAAATTGGCCAACCCCAGAAATGCTTTGATGAAGACCGTCTGGACCAGGTTCTCGGTCTCGTCCGGGTTCTCTGAATCGCGCCGCACAAGCGCACGCACCCGGTCGCGGTGTGCCCTGTAAAGGTACGTAAAGGCCCACTCATCTCCTGAAAGCGCCCGATCGATCAGCTCCGCGTCGGATTCAGGCGTGCATTGTAACGTCGCGTATTCGGTTTTGGTTTTCGTCACGCGCTGGCTCGCTTCCCTGACTGTTGAAGCTATGGATGTGACCGACCCTTTGATTTGATGAAGCGACAACCGTGCCAACGGTCATTTCTATATAATTTTCAACTATTTATCGTTTATTCTCTCCCAGGTGCGACAAACAAGTGTTCGTTTTCGATACACTGATGTCCGAAAATGAACAGTGTCGGCGATACCGGCAGGGCAAGTTTCACTCCGTACGCAGCGCATCCACCGGATTCGCCCACGCCGCCCGGATGGCCTGGACGCTCACGGTCAGCAGCACGGCCAGAAGCACGAACGCCCCGCCTATCGCAAAGGAAGGAATGTCCGGGTCAATCCGATACGCGAAATCCTGCAGCCATCGTTCCGTCGCATAATACGCCGCGGGGAACGCGATGACACTGGCAATGACCACAAGCTTTACGAAATCCCTGGATAACAGGGAGACAATCCCGGACGCATGGGCGCCCAGTACCTTCCGGATCCCAATCTCCCGGGTACGCCTGGCCACTGCAAGGGCGGTAAGCCCGAACGCGCCGAGACAGGCAATGAAGATCGCCAGCAGCGTAGCATATCCAAGAATGCGGCTCAATCGTTCCTCTTTCCAGTACTGCCGGTCCAGTTCATCGTCTAGAAAGAAATAGCGAAACTCGCGGCCCGGGGCGACCTTCCGCCACTTTTCCTCGAGGAAGGCCAGTGTACCGGGCACGTTCTCAGGACGGATCCTGACAAGCATCTGATAGGTGTGGCGCGGAAGGAAAGTCAACACCATAGGCCCGATTTTATGATGCAAAGACCGAAAATGAAAGTCCTGTACCACTCCGATAACAGTAAAGTTTCGGTTGTTTCCCCGCAGCGTCCTGCCTGGAATCGGACCTTCCCATCTCAGACGATGGGCCAGGGACTCGTTGATAATAACGAATCTCGATGAACCCGGCTTACGTGGATCGAAATCGGCGCCTTCCAGGAGCGATACGCCCATGGTCTCCAGAAAATCATGGCCGACTTCGATGTGTTCTACATCGATCTCTTTTCCTTCATGTTCGACAATACCATGGAGTCTCGTCCTGTTGCTCAGAGTGTGACTGGTGGCCGTTACGCCCAGAATCATATGGTGTCCTGACAACTCGTTCCGGTAAACCTCGGTCAGTCCCGTACCCGGCTGCAGCGTATCAAATGCACTGATGCGCACAAGATGTTCACTGTCAAACCCCAGGGGTTTCGACCTCAGGAAATCAAACTGCCTGACCATTAGCAACGCCGTGACGACGAGGGACACGGACAGAACGAATTGCAATATCATCAGCGCACGCCCGAATCGGTTCGTCCCACCGAGCCGCATGCGGCCTTTCAATGCCGCAGCAGGCGGAACCCCTGACAGCACGAAGGCAGGGTAGCCGCCCGCGGTCAGTCCGACGATTACGATGATTCCAACCAGAAAAGCCAGACCCCCAACGTCGGCTTGATCGCCCAAGGCAAGGTCGGTGACAACAATACTATTGAAAGCCGGCAGGAGAAGCTCCGTTAAACCAACGCCGGCAATGAGCGCGAAAAGGCATAGTAGCGTCGATTCTCCAAGAAACTGCATCCTCAACTGGTTCCGGGACGCGCCCGCCACCTTCCGCATCGCCACTTCCCGGTCGCGGTAGTAAGATCGGCCCACAGCGAGGGTTATGAAGTTCACAGAGGCAATCGTGAGGACGAGGAGAGCGAGAGCGAGCAGAATATAAGATAACGCCGGGTTTCCTGCTCCATCGGGTCCGCGTTTACCCCGATTGAGATGCATCTCCAGCAGTGGCTGCAAGGTGATTGACTCGTTCCACCGCTCTCCCCGGTTTGCCCTGAGTAACTTTGTAGACTGATCTTCGACATCCGCCGGACGTTTGTTTTCTGAAAGCAATACAAATGTCTGGGTAGAGCTCATTGACCAGCTACGCGTCTTGTCTCTATCCGCAATCGGGGCCAGAAAATCAAACCGAATGCTGGAATTCTTGGGTAAGGATTTCGCAATCCCGGTGATAACGAAGTCCCGGACCACCGTTTGTCGCCCGGCCAACTCCACGGAAAGGACTTTACCGATGGGGTCTTCGTCGCCGAAGTACTTCCGAGATGCCGCTTCGGTGACAATGAGCGAGTAGGGATCTTCCATTGCCGTCGCCGGATCTCCACGGAGGAGGGGAAAGGTGAACACTTCCAGAATCGCCGGATCTGCAAATCTGAAAATTCCAATAATGGCCCGGTCCCGGTACTTCACAGAGGAAGAGCCCCAGCCCATCCTCACGGCTCGAACGTCCGGAAACGCCTCTTCCAGGGCCGGCCCTAACGCGTCGGGCGTCTCCCCACTCACACCCGTACGATCAAGGAGGCAGGCCCTGTAGATCCGGTCCGCGTTCTCGTGGAAAGCATCGAACGTCCATTGGCGCCGTACGAACAGAAACGCGAGAATACAGAATGCGATCCCGATCGATAGGCCCGCCACGTTGATCACGGAGTAAACCTTGTGCCGCATGAGATTGCGATACGCAACGATCAGATAATTTCGGAGCATGGGTCCTCTGCCTCAAAGGAAATGATTAGAAACTTGCAGTCCCAGTTCTACGCAAAACGCGCACTTGTTTAATCATGCTGCTTGCGTAAGGCAAGGCGCTGAAATCCCCCCACCGCATCAGCCGTCGCCGATCCATTCGACCCTTCGAAACCCTTCGACATTTCGACACCCTTCGACGAGCTCAGGGACCGAACTCAATGCAAGCAGGCTCAGGGCAGGTGTTCAGGGGCCGGCTCGGCTTCTGCGACTCCCCCTCAAGGGGGAGTGATTTGGACGTCAAACGGGCTCGTGCATTCACTATCACGTATTTTGTCGAGTAGTTCGGGAAGCGTGTGCGAAGGTGGGGCGGACATTCCTGTCTGCCCTAAACGTTGCGCGAATGAGTCCGCCAGCATCGGAATGATAAATGCTCATCGCTCCTTCAGCCGAATGGAACCATTCACCGTCTTCAGATGAATCAGTTCCCCGCCGCCGTTGATGACGCCGTCGACGGACTTGCTGATGAGACCCTTCACGGTAACCGGAAAATCCGTCTTGATCTTTCCGTTTACCGTGGATGCTTTCAGGTTTGCGTTCAGACCTTTTGGCAGCGTTACCTCGATGCCGCCGTTTGTCGTTGCGGCGCGGACCTCGTGCTGTTGTTCGCCGCTCCCGCCAACCGCCACCCTAATGCTCCCGTTCGTCGTTTTCGCGTTGATTGGACCCAGCACCTCCAGGAGCCCGATCTTCCCGTTCGCCGTCCCCGCCTGGATCGATCCGGTGATTCCCTCAAGCCCGATCCGGCCGTTGGTCGTCTTCGCATCGACGGCGCCCGATATATCCTTGACCTCTATGGTTCCATTGATCGTTTTCAGTTCCAGGTCGATTTCTTTGGGTACGGTCACCGTATAGGCGACGCTGACGTTCCTGTTCCTCCCCGGTTTTTTGGGTGCGTCCGTACGGATATCGATCCCCAGCCCGGTCCGGTCGAACAGCACCGTGGTCATCTCCAGAAGGCTCCGCGCCGCTTCTTCGCTTTCGGCACGCGCACGCTTCACTGCCTTCATCTTCACCTCGTTCCGGTCCCATGAATTGACCGATATATCTCCATTCACGTTGACAATCGTCAGTCGTCCCCCCAGCGCAAACTCGACTGTACGCTCGACGACCTCCTCCTCGACAATCTTCCCCGCACCGCAGCTGGCTGAAATCAGTCCAAAGCTGAACATCGCGATCAGAATGCAAATTGGTTTCATGCGGTAGTCACCTCCGTGTTTGGACCATCGGGAATAAACTGAAATTCATGTCGAGCACGCTGTTCGGTCGATCGAGAGTTCGCTTGAAGAGAGAATACGTGAGTGTGAACGGCCCTGCGGCTTATTCATACCGCAATGCATCCACAGGGTTCGCGCGGGCGGCCCGGATCGTCCGGGTACTCACCGTCAGCAGCACAACCGCCAGCGTCAGCAAACCTCCCAGAACGAACGTCCCGACTCCCGGATCGATGCGATACGCAAAATCCCGCAACCATCGATCCATTGCCCACCAGGCGACCGGCCACGCGATTACGTTGGCAATTCCCACCAGCAGCACGAACTCACGCGACAGCAAACTCACAACGTCCGTCACACTCGCGCCCGCTATTTTGCGAATGCCAATCTCCTTCGTCCGCCGCGTCACGGCAAACGCCGTCAATCCAAACGCCCCCAGACAGGCAATAAAAACGGCAACCAATGTTCCGTACCCGATGATTCGATGCAGTCGCTCTTCGGTTCGGTATTGGCGATCGATGCTCTCATCGAGAAACGAATAGTGGAATCCGGGAGATTGTGTGGCGGCTTCCCATCGATCCTTCATAAACGCCAGTGTGCCGGGGATATTTTCGGGGCGTACCCGGGCCAGCAATCGGCTGAATTGGTAGTCCGGTTCGCATTTCAGGAGGGCAGGGCCGATCTTGTGATGGAGTGATCGAAAATGAAAATCCCTCACCACCCCGATCACCGTCATTTCATCGAAAAACTTCAATGTTTTTCCGATCGGCGACCCCGGCCCCATTTGCCTGGCCAGCGTTTCGTTGATAATCAACGACGCGGCAACGTCGGTCCCAAGGTCCCGTGAATAGTTCCGCCCTTCGATCAATTCGACGTCCAGAGTCGGCACAAAGTCGTAGTCAACGTAAAAGACCTCCACGCCCTTAAAGACTGTTCCATCGTGGACCACACCACCGCGTGACTGTTGCCTGTTGTCCATCAGATGGAACATTCCGGTCACCCCCAGAATCGCGTGATGAGACAGGAGCGCATCCCGGTAAGTTTCAGTGCCATTGTTCTCCAGGTCTCGCAGCTTGCCGAGTTGACCTACGGCGATCAGGTGTTCACTGTCGAATCCGAGAGGTCTGGTCCGCAAATAATCAAGCTGAAAGGTCACGATCAGGGCACAGATGACGAGAGCTGCGGACGTCGCGATCTGGAAGACCAGGAGAAATCGGCTGAAAACTCCGGCGCCGGCAATTCTCTGTCTGCCTGTCAGCACGTGAATCGGCATTAAGCCGGCAAGGACAAACGCCGGGTAGCCGCCGGCAAGCAATCCGACAACCACAGCCAGGCCGATCAACGCGGCGAATGCCGATCCATCCAGATTCGCAACCAACGAGAGTTCCCGGTCCATCAAGCTGTTGAACAACGGCATCAGCACTTCTGCCAGCACAAGGCCAACCACCAATGCGATTAGACCCAGGAGTATCGATTCCGATAGAAATCGCGCAATGACCTGCAGTTTGTGCGCGCCAACCACCTTTCGCATGCCCACTTCCCGCGCCCGGGAGGGCGACCGTCCCAGCGCGAGGGTCGTAAAATTCACGCTCGCGATAAACAGTGTCAGAACTGCGACACACAACAGGATGTAGCCGTATGCCCGGTCCGTGGCGGGTTCGGACCCTCGGATATTCGGACTGAAATGCACCTCCGCGAGCCGCTGCAATTTCATTTCTTCCTTCTCACCCATAATGGGCCACGACCAATTCACGAAACGCGGGAACAGGCCTTCCAACCCCGCAACGTCGATCGGATCCCGCAATAATACGTAAATGCTGGTATTGCTTACCAGATTCCAGGTGTCGAGCGCGCCCTCGACGTTCTCATAGGGTTGCAGACAGTCGAATTGAATGCTGGACGTTGCAGGAATATCTTTCAGGATGCCCGTTATCAGGGCCTGGTGCACTACTGAATCTTTTGTAAATGATATTGATTCGCCTATTGGATCTTCTCCATCGAAGAATCTCCGAGCCGTTTTTTCTGTAACAACGATGGCATCCTTGCGATCAAGCGCAGATTTCAGGTCGCCTCTCAACATCGGAAATGTAAAGACATCCCGGAAACCCGGATCCACGTATGCAATACGACCCCGAAATGAACGGTCTTCGTATTTGAATGTGCGAGACGTGGTATGGATTCTCACCACCCGCTGCATCTGTGTGGGAAATGCCTCCGCCAATGCCGGACCGAGAGGACCCGGCATGATCGCCATGGCGACACTTCCCCCGCCCGCTTCTCCTCTGCTGTACACACGATATATCCGCTCTGCTCGTTCGTGAAATGTGTCAAAAGACCATTCGTGCCGAACATACAAGACCGCCAGAATGGAAAACGATATCCCAATCGCCAGCCCGATGATATTGATGGCTGAATACACTTTAAAGCGCATCAGATTACGGTATGCTACGATCAGATAATTCCGAAACATCAAAACCCTCGCAACCCATGTCCCCTGGACACCCAGAATCGAAGGATGTGGCCCTTCAGGTGTTTCGTCTGTTTCACTGACTGCGATTATCGTGCCATGAATTCAACTTATTAAATAACAAGAATATATGTGATCCTTTACCAACGACACTGTCCGGCAAGTGTTCGAAAACGATACACTATTGTTCGAAAACGGACACTTTGTCTGAGATTCCATCATCGGCCGATTGCAGATGTGCTTTGCCTTCACTTTCCCTGGAGGTGAATAATGCGCGACGTACCAGCGTGGCTGGCAGGCGATCCGGCCGTTGAATCAGGCGCGATTAGCTGATAGGCGGCTGGAAAAAAGCAGGCGTAACAGAGTCGATTTGGAATTGCAGGAATACCTTAAATTTGCGATATTTATTTTCCCAGCCGCCATAAATCTACTGACGTTGAGAGATTGAAAATGCAGAAAATCTCACTGACGGAGGCAGAATCCTGCCTCGCCGAACTGATCGAAGAAGCGACAAATGGCGAAGAGATCATCATCACCCAGGCAGACGGTGCTGCCGTAAAGCTTGTTGCACTGTCGCAGGATAATCCAACACCAAAATACGGGAGCGCGAAGGGTCTCGTCGAGATGCCTGATGATTTTGACAAACACCTCGTCAACTTCCAGGGCAATATTCCGTAAAGCATCTCCTTACGTCTATAGTCTCGCGCCTCACATTTCGCCTTTTTTCTTCCTTCCTCCTTCTTCCTTCTTCCTTTTCCTTCCCTCGTCTTCCCGCCTCTTGCTGACCGCTGAAAGCTGCCGGCTGACAGCTGAATTTTATTTCCTGGAACAAATTTCCACGGAAAACGATCAAATCCATGAAACCAATGATATACTTACCTCAAAAGGGGGTGGTGACCGTGCCACAGATCAAACGGCGAAGACGCCGCCCGAGGCTCATATTCGTCAAGGGTCAAAGGCGACCAAAGGGATAAATTAACGCAAAGGACCACCGGTCTCGGAATGAGGCCGGTGGTTCTTTTCGATCAACGCTCCGCTGTTAGCTCGCGGCACTGTCTCAAGTCTATAAGTCGCGAACTAACAGTTCGCGTTACGAATTGGGAGGACGTCGATCAGTTTGGCGGCCGGGCGTTGCCCTCTTCCGCCTCGTGGCTTTTCAGCTTTTCCTTCTTCCTTTTTCCTTCTCCCCGCCTTCAGATTTTTCCTCTTCCTTCTTCCTTTTCCCTTCTTCCTTCTTCCTTTTCCCCTCTCTTCGGTATTTTCCATACCAGCAGTACGCCGGCGATCATCAGAACCCCGCTGACTTCGAATGCGCGCCTCAGGCCATAGGCGTCGCCCATCATCCCGAGCAGCAGCATGGCCAGTCCCCTCAACGCGAAACCCCCGCCCATATAGATTCCGTTGGCGAACGCCCGGTTTTCCGGGCAGCTTTCCTGGACCATCGCCATGACCACGGGACCTGTCGACAGCGCGACAAAGCCCAGTACCACCAGGACCGGAAACAGGAACCATCCCCGGCTGTCGAGAAAGACGAAGAGTAGAATGGGCGTCGCAATCATCGAAATGCCCAGCACCCGTCTGCGCCCCAGCCTGTCGCTCACCCATCCGCCGATCAGGGCTCCCGCGATGCCCGCCCCTTCCAGAACAGAGAGGGACGCGCCGGCCAGCCACAGGCTCGCGCCCTCTTCGCTCAGAAACGTGGGCAGGAACGCGGTGAGCGAAGCCATCGTGAACGCACGGACGAACACGATGCCGGACAAGGGTACCATTACGGGAGCCATACGTTTCAGGGCAGACCGCCATGGCAGCGCCTGATAGAATGAAAACACCTGCGCCGCAACACGCCTCATCCGCAACAACAGAACCAGCGAGGCCACTATGCCCGCCGGGATCAGATAGGCCGTACCGGCAACCCCCCACACGCCGATTACGCTCACGATCAGAATCGGCCCCAGCGTGCGGCCGAGTTCACCGCACAGCATCCAGATGCCCATCCCGCGACCCAGGTTGGGACCCGAGAGCGTTCCCGCCATCGCCGGTCCAACCGCGTGGAAGGCCGCGGAACTGAAGCCGGCAATCAACAGGAGCGCGACAAGCGTCGAGTAACCGCCGGCCACGCCGAGCAAACTCATTGCGATGCCGGTGACCGCGGGGCCGAGGATGACCAGTAAGCGCAGATTCGAGCGGTCCGCCCGAAGTCCCACAAGCGGCTGAAACACGGAAGGCGCCTGTCGCACGACCATCAGCATACCGGCCTCGGTCTTGGTCAGCGACATGGTCTGGATGAAGACCGGCAGCAGGGGCGCAAGAAAGCCGCTGTACGTATCGTGTACGGCATGCCCGCCCGACAGCATGAGCACGTCGGTCGTCTGGAATCGCTCTTCCTGTCGTTTCTGCGACATTTGCTTCCCAAAACAAAAAGCGGTCCTGAATGACCGCTTACAAGATTCCCGTCGGATGGTCGTATTCGGATTACTTCAAGATACCTCGCGCAGACGGTTCAGGGAACGAGAAATATCACGCAAGGACTGGAGACTTTCCTCATACCGCAAGGCATCCAGGATATTCGTTCAGACTGTCATGCAGAGAAAACCGGTCCGAGGGTGGGGCGGACATTCCTGTCTGCCCACTTGGCCCATACCTCTTCACGTCGACGTTGTGTATCGCAATTTGCGCATTCGTCCGAACCTCCGCATCACTCCCCCCTTGAGGGGGAGTCGCAGAAGCCGAGCCGGCCCCTGATTGCGTTCCCTGCATGGGTCGAAGGGGCTGGCGACGGCTGATGCGGTGGGGGGACGTAAAGCCCTCGCACACCGTTTCAATCGTACATTCCCCCCTGGCCGACGAAGGATCTACTGCGGCATCGGCAATCCCGCGAGATTTGCACGCGGCCACGCCCGAGAGGCAGCACCTGCCCCTGCCTGCTGAAGCATGCAAGACAGGCAGCACGGGTAAGTAGACGTGAACTGCCTTCCGAATACATGATATCGTCCCCGGCGCCGCTCCCTGCCGGCGCATCGATTTGGCCCTGATTCGACAGATACAGCAACGCGGCGTCGCGACGAGACTCTCCGAAACGGGCCGAAATGGTCGTAAGGAAGGACATTTCTTCCGTTTTCGTCCAGCAACCTGGTGTATCCTGGTAATCCGCAGTTTAATCGCCTTTATCAGCTTACACATGTACGAATAAACGTTCCCGAAAAACGACGAATCCTGGTCAGACGCGTACCCAGTATAGTTGATTGTCGATGGTCTCGCCCTCAACGGTGTATCGGGAATCGCCCAGCGTGTAGATGAAGGACGGGCAGGCGCCTTGCGGGATAGGATTGGCGCCGTTCGGGCGTTCCAGGGAAGACATGAGCTGACCCTGTTCAGGGTCGAACGCGAGTACCTCACGCGGCGTGAATGTCTCCCCGTAATCTGACGATTCGAGCCAGACGACCCGTGAGAGTTCCGGATGGTCGCGCAGCCAGAAGGAGGGCAGGCCATGGATCCCCGGGGCCCAATTCTCATCCGGGTGCCCCAGGGCAACGAGCTGGGCGAGAACGCAAAGGACGTCGTCGGACGTCATTATGGGCTTGAAGGCGAGTACCCCCCAACCGGGCCAGTGCGACGCCACAGCCTCGCCCAACGGCAGTCCGCGCCACCTCCCGGCGTCCGACGTCTTCAGGAAAACCCGACAGGGCGTGGGTGTGTGGCGAACGTAGCCGACGTAGGGCCGGTCCTTCGAATCGACGGCCAGGCCGCAGTGGTCAATGCCGGGCTTGGGGTTGTCGCTCTCACCCTCTTCCAGCAGGTCAAGCGTGTCCGGCGTCGCCGGTAACGGAACCGGTGTCCCGTCGTCCTTCTGCCAGGTACGGCCGAAGTCGAAGGAGCGCATGTAGCCCACGGCCTGGTACAGACCGGCCACGTCACGTGAGTGCTCGCCCGCATTCGCCCTGCGACCCAGGAAAAAGGCCATGCTCATGTGCATTGTCTGCCGGTCCGGGCCCCAGGCCACGTCGTTGTTCATGCCGGTGTAACCGGTAAATCGCGGCTGCCGGGTTACGATCAACCCACGACTTTGCCACGGGCCGCCAGACGGTCTCTCCCAAAGCTCCATGCCCTTGTGGCCGCCGTCGCGGGCGAAGAGGTGAAGCACGTCGTCGGGGCCGCACAGGAGCACGGGATAGGTGTTTCGGCCAAAGGCCTCGGCAGAAGTCCAGGCCGACGCATCGTGCGGCCGCAGCGATCGCTGGTACTGCAGAGGCGAGTTGTGTCCGCCCATGACCACGTGAAGGCAGCCCTGGCTATCGACCGCAAGGGTGGGCCGGGAATGCTCGTCGACGCCCTCGGCCAGGATGGCGCCCGCGGTCCACCTGCCCGTTTCATGATCGAGCGTGCGCACCCGTGCGAAGTACCTCTGATCGTACGAGTCCTGCCAGGCGACGTGGGTCCTGCCGCCACAGGTAACGATCTTGTTCCCAGGCCCCTGGCTCGCGCGTTCGCCGGCGATCACGGACAACAAGGCGTCGCCGCGGTTGCGATCCGCAGCGGCGAACGCGTCGTCCACGTCGCAGGTCCTGATACGTTCAAACAATTCGGTCTCCACTTGCTCCCCTCCCTTGCTTTTCATCGAGCACAATATGTGATAAACATTGGCGAAATCTGCCGGCCAGGCGCCGGGAAAGACTGTCATCCGGAGGAAGCGTCTGCGCAAGTAAGCTTAGTGCGGGCATTTCGACAAGCTTGCTTCGACAGGCTCAGCACACGCAATGACCACGCGTCGACATGTGACCTTCGACTGCGCTCAGAATGGCATGCCGGCCGATTCTAAGTCCTGAATGGCAATCCGTATTCGCGTTATTCGCTGCGAATAGCTTCCACGGGGTTGGCCGTCGCGGCACGGATTGCCTGTCCGCTCACCGTCAACAGCGCGATCCCCATCGCCAGGCCTCCGGACACGGCAAACATCCACCATTCGATATTCGAGCGATAGGCGAAGTCCTGCAGCCACCGGGACAGGACGTAATACGCGACCGGCGACGTGATCACAAAGGCGATCAACACGTGCCGGGCAAAGTCTCTGGTCAGCAGGAACACGATGTTCGCCACCGTGGCGCCCAGCACCTTGCGAATGCCGATCTCTGTCTTCCGCTTTGCAGCAGCGAAGGAGGCCAGCCCCAGGAGACCGAGGCAGGCTATGAAGATCGCGAGGCCGGAAAATACCTGCACGACACGAATCATCCGTTGCTCGTTTTCGTAGAGCCGAAGATAGTCGCTATCCAGAAAGGAATATTCAAATGGCTGATCGGTTGCGAATTCCTCCCACAAGCCTCGCACCGATGCGACAGCGTCGGCCACGTTGCCGGAATGCAACCGAACGACGACATAAGAACGGCCCCAGCGGAGAAACGGAAGCACCAGCGGTTCGATCCGGTGGCGAAGTGACTGGTAGTGGAAGTCCCTGACGACGCCAATGACTCTTCCTTCACGTCCCGCAAGTACCATTCGCTTGCCCAACGGTTCTTCCCATCCGAGTATCGAGGCGGCCGATCGATTGATCAGGAATGCCGTGGAGTCCGAAGGGAACTCTACCGGAGCGAAATTCCTTCCCCGAATGACCTCCAGACCCAAGGCTTCCGCGTAGTGCTCATCAACCGTCGCGAAGGTGAGAGAGGTCTGTTCGTAGTTGGCCGGTTGCTCCGGCCGGAAAATCGTAGAATCGAATTCCCTGCCGGGCACGCCTTGCGCAACTGAAGCGGCGACCACGGGAGCAAGCGTTGTGAGACGTTCCCGAAATACGTGCGACTGCCTTCCGAGACCCCCGGCGCCGTGCACGACAAGCACGTTTTCTCTCTCGAATCCGAGTCGTTTGTGCTGTACATAGAGTAGCTGGTCGCGAATCACCAATACCCCGATGAGCATTCCGATCGAGATGCAGAATTGCGCCACGACGAACCCGTTGCGCAAGCGCTCTCCCCCAGGGCCCGCCGCAACTCGCCCTGCAAACACGTCCGAAGGCCGAAAGGAAGACAGTACGAGCGCGGGATACGTGCCGGCCAGCGCGGCGACCACGACGAATACCCCGCCAAGAGCCAGAGCAACCGGCGGAGAGCTCAGGCTGCTCATCGCCAATTGTTTTCCCGTAAGGCTTACCAGATGGGATGTTGCCAGTTCGCTGAGCCCTATCGCCAGAACGAGCGCCAGGACAAAGTGCATGGACGACTCTATGAGAAACTGGCGGACGAGTCGCCCGCGTCGAGAACCCAGCACCTTTCGAATACCGATCTCTCGAGTCCGGCTGGTTGACAGCGCCGTGTGCAGATTAACGAAATTCACGCACGCCAGGAACAGAACAAGCACGGCAACCAGGCTGAAGACATAGACGTGAAAAATGTCGCCACTCTGCTCGAGTTCGTAGTCGTGCATTGAGTACAGGTGAATGTCGGTCATCGGCTGCAAGCGGAACCGGCTGTAATCACCCGATCGGGTAAAGCCTGCCGCAAGCCCCTGACGATCGATGTACTCGCGAAGTTTCGTTTCCACCTCGGAAGCGTTGGTTTGCTCCCTCAAAACGAAATATGTATAGACGGTGGCCGACCCCCATTGCGTCTTGCGTTGTTCTACGATGGGAAGCGTCCACAATGGCGCAAGAAAGTCGAATTGAAAGTGGGACTGCGGTGGAAACCCCTCCACCACGCCCGTGACCCGAAGAGTCGTGCCGTCGGTCAGGTTCAGCGGCTGTCCCAACGGGTCCTGACCCCGAAAGTATCGCCGCGCCGTCCGTTCGGTAATCACAACGGAATCGGGGTCCCGAAGCGCGGTCGCCCGATCTCCTGCTATGAAATGCACGGTAAACACGTCGAAGAAACCCGTCTCCACGTAAAAGAAGCCGGTCTCGTTTGCGCGCGTTTGTCCGACCCGAAGCGTGCGGCGTTCCCGACGCATGCGTACAGTGCGCTCCACTTCAGGCAAGTTGGACAGAGCTTCAGCCACCGGCACAGGACTCACCGGCGTCGTCCACGCGTTGTCTCCGAACTTCCCGTCCCAGAGGACGCGATAGACTCGGTCCGCCTTCTCGTGAAACCTGTCGTAGCTGACTTCGTCCAATACCAGCATCAGAACCAACAGACAACACGCAAGCCCAACGGCCAGCCCCACCACGTTGATCGCGGCGTAAAGCGGGTGCCGCAGCAGATTCCGCCATGCTACCGTGAGGTAATTCCAGAACATCGCCGATTCCTCACATGCATTGTCGCAGAGATACCCGGTGTGAAGGTGGGGCGGACATTCCTGTCTGCCCACTTTTGCCCATACCCTTTCACGTCGACGTTGTGTATCGCAATTCTCGCATTTGTCCGAACCTCCGCATCACTCCCCCCTTGAGGGGGAGTCGCAGAAGCCGAGCCGGCCCCTGATTACGTACCCTGCTTGTGTTTAGCCTGACGAAGCAAGCCTGCGGTCCCTGAGCCGTTGTCCTGAGCCTGCCGATGGATTGTCGAAGGGTCGAAGGGGCTGGCGACGGCAGATGCGGTGGGGGGTGGTCTAAACCTATACTCAACCCGCAAACGAAACCATAACGCTGAAATGCGACGTCGAGCAATCCGCGAAAAGCGCCCATCGAGACGCGGGAAACATCCCTCCCCTCCCCGCGCCGGGGAGGGGCCGGGGGAGGGGTCGCCGTGCCCGCACTTACTCATACCTCAGAGCGTCCACGGGATTCGCCACTGCGGCTTTACAGGTCTTGTAGCCCACCGTAAGAAGCGCAATGCTCAGCGACAGCAATCCCCCCAGAACAAACGTCGAGATCGCCGGGTCAATGCGGTACGCGAAATTCTCCAGCCACCGGTTCATTGCATAATAGGCTATCGGCCAGGCGACGAGATTGGCAACCCCGACAAGCACGACGTATTCCCTGGACAAGAGCAAGACGACGTGGGTAACGGATGCCCCCACCACCTTCCGGATCCCGATTTCCTTGGTCCTTTGTTGCACGCTGATGGACGCCAGGCCGAACAGACCGAGACCCGCCACGACAATCGCCAGGATGGAGAACACGCCGAGAAGCGTCCCAAGTCGTGCTTCCGTACGGTAAAGCTGATCGAAAGACGTGTCCAGGAACGAGTATTCAAACGGCGAATTCGGCGCGACTTCCCGCCACTGTGTTTTCAGGAAATCCAACGTGCCTGAAATATCCTCCGGACCTATCCGGATCGACAGGTAGTTTACCCATCCCCTGTCTACCAGCATAATCACGAGCGGTTCGATTCCGTGATGCAGCGATTTGTAGTGAAAGTCCTTCACAACGCCCACGACGTCTCCCTGGACGTTCACTTTGAATTGACCGCCTTCCGGATAGACATGTGCCAGTTTTTTGTTTTCACAGGACGTCCACCCCAATTTCCGCATAGCCGCTTGATTGAGCATGAATGTCCCGAACCGGTCGCTTCCGAATTCCTTTGAAAAGGCACGACCCTCTAATACTTCGATTCCAAATGTCGAGATAAAACCGTGACCCGCGAATACCACGTTGAATACCGACGCATCGCTGCTGCCGCCCTCGATGACGGGGCGAAAGAAGTGACCTGGGATCATCCGCCCTGGCACTGTCGACGTAGCGGAGGCGTCCAATACCGAACTGTATGGCGTCACCGCGTTCTTATATCGCTCCATGGCGTCCGCATCACCGTAGGGCATTACAAGCACGTGCTCTTTTTGGAATCCCAATCGCTTGTTGCGTATGAAACTCGCCTGGTCATAGACCACTGCCGTCCCAATCACAAGTACGATTGAAATGGCAAACTGAACGACGACAAGCGTCCTCTGCAGACTCAGTCTGTTGGAACCGGCACGCGCCAAACCTTTCAATGCGGCAACCGGCTGAAAGGAGGAGAGAAACAGGGCGGGATAGCCACCGGACAGAGCTCCTGTAAGCAACACAATGCCAATGAAGCCCACCAGGAGTCCACTGCCTCGCAGATATTCAAGATTCAGGTTACGTTCAGTAAAGGCATTGAACGTGGGTAGGGCAGTCTCGACGAACACAACGGCGACAACTGTGGAAATCGCAGCTGTAATGGTCGAATCGCCCAGAAACTGAAAAACCATCTGTCGTCGTTTTGCCCCGACGACTTTCCGCAGTCCCACCTCCTTGGACCGGTACGTGCAATGGGCGGTCGAAAGGATCGTATAATTGATGCACCCCAGCAGCAACACAAAAAACGCGATTGCGACGAACAGGTAGACATATCTGATGTCCCCGTTTGCACTGACTTCATACTCCAGACTGGAATGCAAATGAATATCGGTCAACGTCTGCAGAAAGGGTTTCATCTGCACCCGCCTGGCTTTGTCTCTTTCGCGAAGATAGCGCTCGACAAAATCGGGCAATGCCCGCTCCAATTCGGACGCGGCATTTTCGTCTCTCAAGAGCAGATAGGTATAGTAGCTGTGAGCAATCCAGCCGTCGTCGTCACTTTCTATGGGCGTTGCCAGAAAATCGAACTGTAAATGAGTATTGTACGTGGGTTCTTTCAGGATGCCGGTGACCTTATACAATTTCCGGTCCACAGAGAGGGACCGCCCCATCGGGTCGCCGCCGCCGAAATACTTCCTGGCCATTGCTTCCGACAGTACGACGGAATACGGTTCCCGAAGCGCCGTCTGAGGGTCTCCCTTGCTAAGCGGAAAATCGAAGACCCGAAGGACGTTTGAATCCGTGAACATGACACCCGGCTCGTAGAAATGGTCGTCTCTGGTTTCAACCAGTGTTTTTTCCCCGATATCCCTTAAAAACCGCACGGCATCGACAACCATTGGATAGTCCTGCACGAGAGCCGGCCCCATCTGGAACGGCGTAACCACAATACGATGCGTCTTCCCGCTCACGCCGACCTCATCGGCAAGGCGAAATATCCGATCTGCGTTCTCATGGTGCCGGTCATAGCTCAGTTCATCCTGAACGTAGAGGAGAATGAGCATGCAACACGCCATGCCGATTGCAAGACCGAGGATATTGATGGCCGAGAATGCCTTGTTCCTCATCAGGTTGCGAATGGCGACCTTCAGATAGTTCGCGATCACTGTGGCTCACCTCCTGTGTCTTCCATGGTACGGCATCGGTATGGTCAGCAGCAAGGTCAGGAAGCGTCCGCGCAAAAGGGCTCGTGAAGGCTTCCGCTGCACGTCCGCTCCCCTCCCCGCGCCGGGGAGGGGTCGCCGTGCCCGCCATCACTCATACCGAAGCGCGTCCACGGGATTCGCGCGGGCTGCCCGGGTGACCTGAAGGCTCACCGCCAGGAGCACCATCAAAAGCATGAGCAGGCCTCCCAGCGTATGAGTCCCTATCCCCGGATCCACGCGATACGCGAAATCCTGCAGCCAGCGCTCGGCTGCGAAGTAGGTGGCAGGCGATGAGATCAGAGCGGCGATGCCGATGAGGACCACATATTCCCGGGTCAACAGAGAGATGATGCCATATGTCGGCGCGCCAAGGGTTTTCCGGATCCCGATTTCCTTGGTGCGCCTGGCGACGGTGAGTGACGTCAGACCGAAGGCGCCAAGGCAGGCGATGAATACCGCGAAAAGTGTCGCGTATCCCGCAATTCTGAACCACCTTTGTTCCTCGCGGTATTGACGGTCTATTTCCTCATCCAGGAAATTATGGTCGAACGGAACATCCGGTACGATTTCGGCCCACTTCTCTCTCAGGAAATCCAGGGTGTCAAAGACGTTCTCCGGGCGAATCCGAATCATCAGCAGATATCGGAAGTCCGCCGGAGGCCCGGTAGAAGACGCGGGCGCCAGCAGTTTCAGCACCGCGGGCCCGATGGTTTGGTGAAGGGAACGGAAGTGAAAATCACGGACCACGCCGATGACCGTTAATTCCTCCCGATCAAGCCGTATCGTCTCGCCCAGGGGCGTTTCCAATTCCATTTTCTTTGCGAGAGTTTCGTTGACGATGACCGACGTCTCCGCGTCGCTATTCCGCTTGAAATCCCTACCGTCTTTTAGCCTTATACCCATCGTATCGAGAAATCGCGAATCGCAAAAGATCCTTTCGACGCCTACCAAAGTCGTCCCCTTCCAGCTTATTTTCGTGTTGTTCCGCATAGAATTGTTAAGACCGTGTGATGTTCTCGTGGATTTCAATACGGAGTGGTGTGGCCGGACGGCTTCTTCGAAGACTTTGGCCAATTCCAATCTATCCGATATTCCCAATAGTCGGATGACGACAACATGACTGGGCTTGAAACCAAGCGGCATTGATTTCCACGCGCTCATTTGTATTGACGCTATGGTCATTGCTGTCACCAGTGCAGTTGAGATGGCCAGCTGGAATACAAGGAGCGCGCGGCTGAAGGTCCCCACTCGATCCACCTTGAACCGCCCTTTCAATGCATCGACCGGAAAGAATCTCGACATGAACAATGCAGGGTAACCACCTGCAAAGATGCCCACGACCAATGCCATTACGAAGAGAAATGCGAGCGAGTTGGAATCCGCCAGATTGGACAGAGCGAATTTTCTGCTGACCAGGTTGTTGAATCCCGGCATGAACAGTTCAGCCAGCGCCAACCCGAGCGCAAACGCGATTAATGTCAGCAGGACCGATTCCGCGAGAAACTGCCTTGCCAGTTGGGTTCGCAGTCCCCCGGCAACCTTCCGCATTCCAACTTCCCGCGCACGGGAAAACGACCGGCCGACAGACAGATTCGTGTAATTGACTCCCGCCACGACCAGTACGAGTAATGCAATGCCTCCCAGAAGGCGTGAATGGACAGGATTGCCATCGGGGCGCGTTCCCATGCGCCTTTTATCAAAATAAATCTCTCTAAGCGGCTGCAACATCAACTTACTCAGGTATCGCCTCCTGGTTTCTGGAACCTGAAGATCTTCAATGCGGCGTTCGACTTCCGGTGGGCTCAGATAGTCGGGGAGCATTATGTAAGTGTTTACAGCACTGACGTTCAAGCCGTGTTCTTGTTTGTCCGGGTTTAGTGAGGAGAGAAAGTCAAAGCGAATGGTGGAGTTCCTGGGAATGTCCCTGATCACACCGGTTACCGTCATTTCCTGTGTCGGTCGAGCGTCTGAGAATTCGTCCTTGGATTCATGGAGTTGGCTTTGTCGACCTATCGAAATCACGTTCACGCCGGATGCGCCCACGGTGTATACCGCCGCCTCGATATCTTGAACCGAGATTGTCTTTCCAATCGGATTTTCTCCCGGGAAATACTTTTCGGCCATTGTTTCAGTAATGACCACATAGTCCGGATGCGCCAATGCGGTGGCAGGGCTTCCCTTGATCAGAGGAAAGGAGAAGACGTCCAGAATTGATGGATCTGCATAAAGGAAATCTGCCCTGGACGTCTGACCGGCGCGCCCAATCACGCGTGCCCCCGGATCCAATCTCACGCATTGAACATCCGGTTGGGCTTCTGACAACTTTGATGCTAAGGTGATTTCCGTCCTTTCAGACAAATAAACCGCATCATTAACCTTTAGCTCCCTTACAATCCGGTAGATCCTATCGGCGTTTTCGTGAAACCCGTCGTAGGTCCACTCGTATCGCACAAAGAGGAACGCCAGCAGGCAAAACGATATCGCGATGCCCAGGCCCACCACGTTAATCGCGGCATATAGCGGGTGCCGCAGCAGATTCCGATAAGCCACCTTGAGATAATTCCAGAACATCAGCTGACTCCTCTTGAATTGATTCATTGATAATGCGTCCGCGCACAAGTTCGTCTGGGAAGGGAATGTGCTGAACGTCTTATCGAGAAGACGGGAGATTCTTCGCTCCGCTCTGAATGACATGCTGGCCGATAGCCGAGCACCATGCTTCCCGCTGTCATCCTGA
The DNA here is from genome assembly GCA_964551635.1 of uncultured bacterium. GTDB lineage: Bacteria > Latescibacterota > UBA2968 > UBA2968 > JAAXHE01. The sequence continues at coordinate 29,161 of CAZKDZ010000062.1, forward strand.
GATAGCCGGTGTGAGGGGGGGGCGATCATTCCTGTCTGCCTGCATGCTGAGGAAGCGTCCGCGCAGGGAAGCTTAAAGCGGGCATTTCGACAAGCTCAATGACCACGCGTCGATGTGCGATCTTCGCTCCGCTCTGAATGACATGCTGGCTGATAGCGGAGCACGATGCTTCCCGCTGTCATCCTGAAGGAACATCAGCAACGGGCGTGCCATGTGGATTTCGCTCGATTTTACAGGTACTTAGCGCTGTGTCGACGAAAACGCCAGCCACAATGTGTCCGTTAATGATACAGTAGTGTGCGAAAATGGACACATGGGAGGCGCCGGTGCTCGAACCGCTTGACAGGATAAGTCTCTGTGATCATTATGGTTGTGTGAAATTTCGACTCCTGATGCGTGTTGGCACGAAAAATGCGCCTTAAAAGAACCGGCCATTTGCCGTCTCGAGCTTCCTCGAGTTGTGTACCATGGCCTTTCGATGCTCGAACGACAGAGGCTTCCATGAAGACATTCGATAAGATCCTGATCGTGGACGACGACCGCGACGTGCTGCTGGCCGCACAACTCTTCCTCAAGCAGCACGCGGGTCGTGTGGATACCGAACCCGATCCCGAGCGCATTCCCGAACTGCTGCAGAACGACGCGTACGACGTGATCCTCCTGGATATGAACTTCGCCCAGGACGCCACCTCGGGGAGGGAAGGATTTCACTGGCTCGGCAGAATTCTGGAGATGGATCCGTCGGCCGTGGTGGTCCTGATCACGGCGTTCGGTGACGTCAACACGGCCGTGAAGGCCATACGGGAAGGCGCCACGGACTTTGTCCTCAAGCCCTGGCAGAACGAGAAACTGCTGGCCACGCTTTCATCGGCGGCCAGGCTCCGCCGGTCGCGGCTCGACGTCTTCCGGCTGCGCTCCCGCCAGCGGCAGCTCCACGCCGACCTGGACAGGCAGTTTCCCGGCATCGTGGCCGTCTCTCCCGTGATGCGCGATGTCTTCGAGGCCATCCGGAAGGTCGCAGCCACCGACGCCAACGTGCTTATCCTGGGCGACAACGGAACCGGTAAAGACGCGGTCGCACGCGCCCTTCACCGCCATTCCGGCCGCGCCGACCAGGTCTTCATCCACGTGGACCTCGGCGCCGTCCCCGAGACCCTCTTCGAGAGCGAACTTTTCGGGCACAAAAAAAGCGCCTTTACAGACGCCAGGGAAGACCGTGCGGGGCGGTTTGAAACGGCATCGGGCGGGACGCTTTTCCTGGATGAGATCGGCAACCTCTCACTGCCGCTTCAGGCAAAGCTGCTCACCGTACTCGAAAAGCGCACGGTCTTTCGCCTGGGCACCAACAAGCCGGTCCCCATCGATATCCGGCTGGTCTGCGCCACCAATACGCCCATCCACGAACTGGCCGCACGAAACGAATTCCGCCAGGACCTGCTCTACCGCGTCAACACCGTTGAAATCAGTCTGCCGCCGCTCCGGGAGCGCCGCGAAGACCTGCCGCTCCTCATCGGCAGTTTCCTGGACCGGTATTGCAGGAAGTACAAGAAGCCCCGCATCGGCCTTCATCCCGGCACCCTGGAAAAACTCAAAGGGTACTCCTGGCCCGGAAACGTCCGCGAACTGCAGCACGCCATCGAACGCGCGGTTATCATGAACGAAAACGGAACGCTGCAACCGTCCGACTTTCCGCTCAGTGCGCCTGAAAGCACCCCGGGCGACCACATTCGCTGCGAAGACTTCAACCTCGATCGCATCGAGAAGACCGCGATCCGCAAAGCCATCGAGAAGCACGAGGGAAACATCAGCCACACGGCCCGGGAACTGGGCATCACACGCAGCGCACTTTACCGCAGGCTGGAAAAACATGGTCTATAGACACTTCAGGACGCTCTGCATCGTGCGGGTGGCCTTCCTGTGCGCCACCATCTGCGCCCTTGCGTACGTCCTCTTCGAGACGTCCTACTATACGACCGTCCTCATCCTGGCCGGCATGACGCTTTACCAGGCCTATGCCCTCATTCACTACGTGGAGCGCACCAGCCGGGACCTCACGCGCTTTCTGCAGGCCATCCGGTACGAAGACTTCTCGCAGTCCTTCGGCGGACGGGGACTCGGTTCCGCCTTCGACGACCTGAAAGAGGCGTTCAACGAGGTGCTGAACGCCTTCCGGAGGACGCGCGCGGAAAAAGAAGAGAACTTCCAATACCTGCAGACCGTGGTCCAGCACGTGGGCGTTGGCCTGGTCTGCTACGGATCCGACGGCCGCATCGAGCTGATGAACACCGCCGCCCAGCGCCTGCTTCGCCGGCCCCACATTCACAACGTGCGGGAACTCGAGGCGGTGAGCCAGACCCTTGCAGACACGCTTCTCGCGCTGGGTCCGGGCGACAGGACCCTGGTCAAGGTCCAGGACGAGGACGAACTCCTTCAGATCATCATCCACGCCACCGAGATCCGGATGCGCGGCGAATCGTTCACTCTGGCATCGGTGCAGGACATCCAGAGCGAACTCGAAGAACAGGAAATGGAAGCGTGGCAGAAACTCATCCGCGTGCTGATCCATGAAATCATGAACTCGATCACGCCCATTTCGTCCCTGGCCTCAACGGTACGCGGCCACTTCTCCGAATCCGACCGCCCGTCCCCGCTCGATCCGCAGACTGCGGCGGACGTGAGTGCCGCGCTGGAAACGATACAGTCGCGCAGCGAAGGCCTGCAACAGTTCGTGGACACCTACCGCCAGCTCACGCGGATCCCCCGGCCCGACTTCCGGATCTGTCCTGTCGCCGGGCTTTTCGACCGCATTGCGTCCCTTATGAATCCGGAATGCGAATCCGCGGGCATCGCCCTGCGCACACGGGTCGAACCCGAGTCCCTGGAAGTCACGGCCGATCCCAACCTCGTGGAGCAGGCGCTCATCAATCTCGTCCGGAACGCCGCAGAAGCCCTGGCCGGGCGCGATCGGCCCCGGGTCGACCTCGATGCGGGCCTGGACCGAAGGGGCGCGTGCTCATCCGCGTGCGGGACAACGGCCCCGGCATCCTCGACGACGTGCAGGACCGCATCTTCATCCCCTTCTTCACGACCAGACAGGAGGGATCGGGCATCGGTCTGTCGCTTTGCCGGCAGATCATGCGCCAGCATCGCGGCCCCATCAGCGTTCAATCCACGCCCGATGAAGAAACCGTATTCACCCTCCGGTTCTGACCTCCAGCAAACCAGGTGCGCGGATATTGCGATATCTCATCCCGACCGCTATCCCCAATCCTCCAGGATGGCCTTCGCGGCGTTGTGCCCGGGGGCGCCGGTCACCTCGCCGCCCGGATGGGTACCCGCGCCGCAAAGATAGAGGTTGGGGACCGGCGTGGCGTAGCGCGACCATCCGCCGAGGGGTCGCTGCGCGAGGAACTGGTCCGGCACGATGTCCAGATGTCGGATATTGCCGTCGGTTAGGCCAACCCTCTCCTCCAGGTCATACGGCGTGAACAGCGACCAGTCCACCAGAATGTCCCGTAGATTCGGCGCGTAAATCGACAGCGTATCGATCATGCGCTCACCCACCTCTTCGCGTCTCTCCTCCCAGGTGCCGTCGCGTGGCTGAACGGGCGCGTAGAGCGCCCACACGGACATGACGTGGTGGCCGGGCGGCGCCATCGTGTCGTCGTACACAGAGGGAATCTGCACTTCCAGGACGGGTTCGCTGGCGGGATCCCCACGCCGGGCCTCGTCCCAGGCGCGGACGAAGTAGTCGATGGACGGGCAGATCTTGATTTCGGCCATCCAGCGCGGATCGAAACCGGATTCGCCCCTCGCAAAGTCCGGAAGTCCGGAGAGCGCCGCGTGGAACTTCAGGTAGGCCGTCCTGGTCTTCAGACGACTCGCCCTTGCCAGGAATCGCGCATCCAGCGATTCGGGCGGCAGGAGCTTCAGAAACGTGCGCTTGGGATCCGCGTTGGAGACCACCATCCGGCTGCGGATCTCCGTCCCGTCGGCAAGCGCCACACCGCATGCCCGTCCCTCTTCCAGCAGGATCTGTTGTACCTCCGCTCCGGTCTGCAAAACCGCATCGCGGGTCCGCGCCGCCCTCGCGAGCGCATTGGCGATTCCGCCCATTCCGCCCTTGACGATCCCCACGTTCTCCGGCCGGCCGAACGCATTGCATTTGATATATGCATAACACCACGCGCTGCCCGGCGCGGCCGGGTCGCCCACGTCCTGCGCCTGGATGAACGCGCCCTGGGCCTCATCGGACTCGAAGAACTCCGTCACGAGGTCGGTCATGCTGGTCGTGAGCAGGCGGTCCAGAAACCCTTCGTCTGGCGTGCCGTTCAGCCGCGAGGCAATCTCCCCGATCGTTGGCGGCGGCGTCAGGAAATACGGGTAGATGATTCCTGCGGCGCGCTTCCAGAAAGCCAGCCAATCGGGATAGGCCTCCGCGTCCTTTCGCGAGTATCGCGCGAGTTCCTCCTGGCTGCGTTCCAGGTCGTCCCAGAGGCGGAGCGCTGAACCGTCGGGGAAGGGCTGGTGCCGGGAGGGATCCAGGTGATAGACCTCGAATCCGTGCTCCCGCAGACCCAGCTCGTCGATCACCTTGTCCTGCAGCAGATGGCAGATGTAGGAACAGGACGAAAACCGGTAGCCGGGAAAGAGTTCCTCGGTTGCGCAGGCGCCGCCCAGGAGGTCGCGGCGTTCCAGCAACAGCACGTCCATACCTGCTTCCGCCAGGTAGGATGCCGCAACCAGCCCGTTGTGCCCGCCTCCAAGAATCACTGCATCGCAATCTACGGAGGACATCGTTGTCCGTTTTGTCGCCTCCATCATCGTATCCCCCATCCATTTTCCACCAGCCAGTCATGAGCCCTTTGCCGGCAATCCCCCTGCAACTCGATCGTTTCCCCCCGAATCGTCCCTCCCGTTCCACAGGCTTCTCTCAAGGCCCGCGCCAGGTCCTTCATGTCCCCCTTCACCAGCACGAGACCTTCTGCCAGCGTTACGACCTTGCCCCGCTTCCGTTTCTCCAGCCGAATCCGAATACGCTGCTCCTCCGGCGCGCGTGAGACCAACGGCTCCATGTCGGAATCCGGCACGTCGTCGGATACAAACGCCCATCCCTCTCCGGATACTCGCTTAATCACTGTATATCTCCATCGAAGACGAAAAGCGACTCAATAAATGCGACCCTCTACTGTTCCCGTCCTCATCAGGTCCGCCTACCGCGTTCCCTCGGCGCTCGAAATGCTCGACCTGACCAACGAGAGGAGTACACCGGCCGCTCTCTTATACGTGTCAATCCTCAATATACCAACCCGGATACCGGCCTCGCGCTGCTTTTTACCTCTTCCGTCTCACGTCTTACGTCTACCCGCTTTTCCGCCGTCCCCGAAATCGGGCACTTCGGTCAACACCCCTCCGTTCATCGCAGACTGGTGCGCCACCAGCCCCGGAACCAGGTACCGCGCCGCCTGCCACACGTTGTTGGGCGGCGTTCGGCCCGTCACGCACGCCGTCACGAAATCGTGCACGAGGAACTGGTGCGCGCCCTTGTGCCCGTTCCCCAGGCCGATGAACTCCCTCGGCAGCAGGTGTACCGGATGCACCGGAGACGCCCCCTGGTGCGTGCCGTCGTCTCCCGTAACCGCACCCATCGGGTCGTCGGCCGGAGCGGCCATTACGCCTCCGCAGGACAATTCCGCGGTCAGGTCCACGCATGTGTTCCGGTCTTTGGTGATCCACACCTGTCCTCCCACCTGCTCCTCGTATCCGGCATCCGTTCCATACAGGCTCATCCCGACCGTGCCGGGATGCCCGATCCGCCGGAACTCGTTGAACCGCGCCATGCTCCCGTCCGACATCCTGCACAACATCGTCTGGTTGCTGAACGGGTTCTTCCAGACGTTGTCTTCGCGCGTATACAGATTGTCCTCATGACGGTCCGTGAACCCCATTCCGCTCACGTGCGTGGCGTGCGCACCGGTGACAGAAACGATCATGCTGGTCGAATGCGTGGGATAATGCAGAGGCGGGGATCCGAAAAGCTGCTTCCACTTCTCGCCATGCCGCCATTGCGCAACCGCATACAGTCCGTGGGAGTAATCGTGGTAATACTCCGCCTCCCCGTACACGATATGACCGAAGTCTCCCTTCTGAAACCGGTCCCGGCAATAGATCGTACACGGGTAATAGTAACTCGTCTCCCCGATCATATACGTCAGGCCAGTCTCCTCGACCGCATTGACAAGCTCCGTGATTTCATCCAGCGTCACGGCCGACGGCACCGCCGAATACACGTGCTTGCCGCTGCGCAACGCCTGGACCGCCTGCGGTCCGTGCAGATGGTGCTGCGTAATGATCGCGATCGCGTCCACGTCGGAGGCGCACAGCGCATCGAGCGACGGGGACGTGTCAGGCACATCGAACTGCGCTGATTTTTCCGCCAGTTTCTCCGCGTTCAGGTCGCACAACACCAGGTGATCGACGTCCGGATGCGCCTTGAACAGCGGGATGAACGAATTCGCAAACGCTCCGGTGCCGCAGATTCCGAGACGAATACCCATTGCCAATCCAGTCGAAAAAAGACCTGACTCACACAAAGGCACTAAGACACGAAGACACAAAGGGAAAACCAGTAGAACGGCTATAACCGGGTAGACGTGAGACGCAAGAGGGGAGAGGACCACACCCCGCCCCACCACCTGGTGAGACGCAAGACGTTAGACGGGAGAGATTTCCTGCCCTGTGAGGTTTCCTCTCGTGCCGGAGGCAGAAAGGAAAAACACACCGGGCAAGGATATCATCTACCGTCTACCTTCTTCCGTCTCCCCACTTCTTGTCGACCTCTCTCCCCGGCCCTCTCTCCTAAAGGAAAGAGGGAGCACGGCCGGGTCTCGCGCAATAGCAGATTTTTCCGTTCGAGCGACCGGGGGTACGGGGGGTTTTTCCGTGTTAATCCGTTCCACGCCGATGTTTTGGCACACGTCAGGGAGTCGCAGGCCACCGAGTTGCATTCGTGCCTCCGAGGCGGTTCACGGAAAAACCGGCCCCCTGCCGAAGGGCGCGGTTCTTTTTGGTCCTTTTTCTTACGCGCATAAGAAAAAGGACGTAAGAAATTGAAAAATAACAATGTATCAGAAAAGAGCCGGCTTGCAGATGACGAATCCCTTTTTCCCTCTCTGTTAAAAATCGCGCCTACGGCGTGTTCCTTTTGGAGCGACCAAAAGGAACAATCGATAAGAAATGTACCATTTCTAATTTCCGCAAGCCCTAAAGCGGTCCTTGGAGTAAACCATTGAAAAACGCCAGCCGTTTCAGACAGACTCGTGAATCCGGCGTATTCCATCGCACCGGTTGATTCTTGAACCCCGAACATGCATTTCGTAAATTGCGCCAAACGAAAGGAGACGCCATGGACCTATCCATGTTTGAAGACGACGCGATTGTCTCGGAGTGGACTCTCTCGACTGGCGAACAGGGAGGGCAGATCGACCTCCCACTGGACGCCGGCGACTGGAGCCTGGCAAACGAAATCCGCGCCGAGATCTTTCTGCCTGAAGGGGTGGACGACCAGATCCGATGCACGCTCACCTCGGGGCATCGTACTGAAGGTATGAGCCAGGACGACGGCTATTGGTTCAACGCCATCGTCTCCCCTCGCGGCGGCAACATCTGGCGGGGCTGGCGCGAATTCCGCTTTCCCGCGGAGTGTTTTTATACCGCCGGAATCCCGACGGCGGGGTGGGGCGATATGTCCTCCGGCGATATCCGCGTGCCGACCGGAAGCCGGGTCCGGAATATCCGCCTGGTCCAGCGCCGGATCGTCACCGGCCCGCGCATGACGGACGACGCCCTCATCGCCGCCATCGATCCGGACCATCCGGGGCTCGAATCCGCGTCGGGGGCAGTCGACCGCGAAGCCCGGCTTGCGGCGATCGCGGCGCACTTCCGTTCCAGCGCGTACGACCGGCGCCATACGACGCCCGCTCCCGGTACAGATGCCAACATCGAAGAGGCGGACCGGATCCTCGCCGGCTACATCATGGACCACCACTGGCCCGACGGCGTGGACTGGGACGCCAACCCCTACGGATATATCGAGTGGTCCATCATCATCCACGCGTTCTACTATTTCAAGTCCCTCGAACGCGCCTGGGCAAAGACCCGGGACCCCAGATACACCAAGGGAATCGAATCCATCCTGCGCGACTGGATGCGGAAGACCCCCGTGCCATACGGCGTCCGGGCAGGCGGCCTGGCATGGGGTCATTCGCTGATCGTGAGCATGCGGGCGTTCAACACGCTTGTTGACGCGTTTGGGGTGCTTTGCGACTGTCCGGAAACCGAAGACCGGACCATCCTCGACCTGCTCAAGTCCATCTACGAACACACCGTCTACCTCCTGAAGTTCGAGTCCTTCCCGCCTTCCAACAAAACCATTTCGGAAGGCAGATCTCTGCTGGCTACCGCCTGCTCCTTCCCCGAATTCCGCGAGTCCGAAGCCTGGTACGAGTCCGCCAGCCAGCGGTTGATGGACGACATGAACATCCAGGTCTTTCCGGATGGCGCCTCGTATGAACTCACCCCGGGCTATCAGATCTCGATCGCTTCCTGGTTCCTGGATGCATATAAAGTGGCAGGGAAGTTCGACCGCTCGCTGGATCCGGAACTGGAGTCCGGCATCCGGCGCATGTACGACTGGTGCGTCTCCGTCAACCGGCCCGACTTCACCTTCCCCTCCATTTCGGACGCCGGAAGTCTGGACGGAAAATTCGGCGACGGACTCGCGGGACCGGGCGCCATTCTCGACAGCGAATCCGCCGCCTGGATCGGCAGCGAGGGAGAAGAAGGCAGCCCGCCGGAATATACCTCCATCGCCCACCGGGACTCCGGATACTTCGTCATGCGCAGCGGCTGGGACCGCGACGCCCGCTACCTCCTGTTCGAAGGAGGTCCGTACGGGCGTTTTCACCAACACGAAGACATGCTCTCGTTCGATCTCTACACCCACGGGCTGCCCTTCATCGTGGACCCCGGGATCACCTCGTACTATCCGAACGACTGGACTTCGTTCTACCGGACAACCGAAGCGCACAACACGGTCCTGGTGGACGGCTGCGGGCAAAACCGGAGTGCCCGTACCGTCGCGGAATGGGTTGAGTCCGCGCGTGACAAAACGGTCTGGCGATCCGACGAACGCTCTGACGTGGCCATCGCCACGTACGATGCCGGGTATGCCGGCCTGGATGCGGACGTCGCCCACCGCCGGGCCGTGATGTTCGTCAAACCCGATTACTTCCTGATCTTCGACGAACTCACGGGCGAAGGCCGCCGGACCTACGAGGCGCTCTTCCACTTCATGCCCTACCGCGTGCTGATCGACCCGGACAGCCGCGCCGTCCGGACCGGACGCATGCATCCCCCCAACCTGGAAGTCCTCCCCCTCGTCAGAATGACGCCCCGCCTCGTCTGCGGCGGGAACGATCCCGTACAGGGGTGGCTCGCCATCGACGGACAGGACGTTCCGGCGCCCGTCGTCATCTACAGGAAACGGACGTCGCTGCCGTTCAGGACCGGCTACGCCCTCTTGCCCTTCACGGACGGCGTCAGCGCGGGCGTTACCTCGAGGATCACCCGCCGGGGAGATATCTGGAACGTCCGCATCGCCCATCCCGACGGAAAGGTGGATCGGATCCGCATGGATTGGTCCGATGCGAGCGGGCCGGTGCTGGTTTAGTCGTTCCATTGCGCAACAGCGAAATACCCCAAAAAACGAGGAAACCAATGCTGCCCAACTACGACGTAGACATGCAACTGGACGTGAAGGTCCCCATGCGCGACGGGATCAACCTGTCGGCGGACATCTACCTGCCTCGCGCCCGCGGGAGTTTCCCCACGGTCCTGATGCGCACGCCATACAGCAACAACGAAGACGGGATGGTCGCAAAAGCCAGGCGCCTGGCGAATAACGGATACGCCTGCGTTCTCCAGGACTGCCGGGGGCGCTGGGACTCCGAAGGCACGTATTACGCGTTTCGGGAAGGAGAAGACGGGCACGACACCCATGAGTGGATCGGGAACCGGGAATGGTGCAGCGGAAGGATTGGAATGGCCGGCAGCTCCTACGGCGGCGCCGTACAGTGGCGCAGCGCGCCGTATGCCAGCCGTTATCTCAAATGCATGACGCCCCGGGTCATCTGCGCAGACTACTATACCGGGCTCGTCCACCCGGGCGGCGCATTCCAGCTCAACGTCATGCTCACCTGGGGTATGCGCACCAACGCCCGCACCGGCCAGACCATCGAGTTTCACAACTGGACCGAAGCCTTCCGGTCGCTGCCCCTCAACAGAATGGACGAAGCCGCAGGCCGCGACGTCGACTTCTGGAAGGACTGGGTCGAGCACGACGCTTACGACGACTACTGGGAGGAATTCAATGACGAAACCCGCTGGGGGGATATTATCGCGCCCGCGTTCAACATGGGCGGCTGGTACGATCTCTACGCCGCCCAGACTTTCAGCAATTACAACGGCCTTCGTCAGAACGGCGGCTCCGAAGACGCGAAGAAGAGCAAGCTCATCGTGGGTCCGTGGCCGCACGCACTCAGCACGTCGCCAAAGACCGGGGACGTCGACTTCGGAGCGCCTTCCATGGTCGATCTCGAGAGCCTCGAGCAACGCTGGTTCGACTACTGGCTCAAAGGGATCGACAACGGCGTCGTAGACGAACCGCCCCTGAGGCTCTTCATCATGGGCGTCAACCGGTGGCGGGACGAACACGAGTGGCCGCTTTCCCGGACCCGGTGGCAGAAATGGCATCTGCATTCAGCCGGCCAGGCCAACACGCTCCTCGGCGACGGCTGTCTTTCTACCGATTCTCCGGGCGAGGAACGCCCCGATCGTTACACGTACGATCCGCGCTACCCTGTGCCCACCATGGGCGGAAACAACTGCTGCTCCCCGCACATTGTCCCCTGGGGGCCGCAGGACCAGCGCCCCGCGGAAATGAGGAGCGACGTGCTCTGTTATACCAGCGACCCGGTGGAAACGGAGCTGGAAGTCACCGGTCCCGTCAAGGTCGTACTCTACGCCGCCACCGACTGTACGGACACGGACTGGACCGCCAAGCTGGTGGACGTATCCCCATCGGGGTACGCCATGAACCTCTGCGACGGCATCCAGAGAGCCCGGTTTCGGGACAGCCTTACCAGCCCGTCTTTGCTCGATCCCGGAAACGTGTACGCCTATGAGATCGACCTGGGCGTCACGGGAAACGTATTCAGAAAGGGCCACCGAATCCGCCTCGAAATCTCGTCATCAAACTTTCCCCGTTTCGACCGCAATCTCAACACGGGCGGCTCGTTGGGAGGCGGAACCGAAATGCGCCAGGCCAATCAGACCGTCCATCACTCCAGACAATATCCGTCCCACATTGTCCTGCCGGTCATCCCGGCAACGCGATAGCCGCGATCCGTTGAAGCGTCTGCAGGGCGACGACGACCCTGCCCGCAAAAAGGACATTCCGATATGTCTGAACCGCATCTCCTCATTTCCATTCCCGACAAAAGCTTCGGCTTCGTGCCCGGCCAGCGGATATCGATCGACCTCCATGTGATCGGGCTGGACAAACAGACGGTGAGCGTCCGGCTCGCAATCAACGATCCTCTCGGCGCCACCCGGTACGCATCCGGTGAGGTCAGCCGGGACCTGGATGGAGGGCCCGCCGTTCTCCCGTTCGATGTCCGTCCCGATCCCGAATTTCAGGCGGGTACATATCTCATCACGGCGCACGTCATTTCCGGGGCGCAGAACTTCCGGGCGATCGCCACCGAATCGCTGGAGGTGGTCGTACCCGGCCACCGCCTGACCGACGGCTTTCCGGTTGCGCCCCGTGACCACATCATCGACGCGAACTATGCCTTCGAAGCGACCGACGCCGAAACGCTGGGGGCGGCATTCGAGACAGCGCACGCCGAATGTGAAGCGTGCCGCAACCCGGACGGCGGCTGGGGGACGGTCCGGGATGCGGAAAAACCGGCGTACCGCTGGCCCGCCAATGTCATCCTGGGTTATCTGTACGGCTACGAAGCGCTGGGCGACGAGCAATACCGTAAGCTCGCTGTGGGCGGCCTGGACTATCTCCTTGCCGAGCAGGACGGGAACGGCGCCTTCTGCTGGTGGTACAGGGGCGTTCCCGGCGGCGTGATGAACCAGCGCGACAACTTCTATGACACGGGCTGGGCGGGCCTGGCCCTTGCAGAGGGTTTTCGGGTTACGGGCGAGGAGAAATACCTGGATGCGGTTCGAAAGGCAGCGGACTGGACGACGACCTGCCCTTTTACCGGGAATAACAACTACGATGCATTCGCACTTTGGTTTCTGTCTCTGCTGTATCGTTTCACAGGAGAGGAAAAATACCTGGAGACGGCCATCTGGCGTACCCGCGGCGGCGTCTTCTTCGCGCAGCTACCCCGGGGCGGATGGCCGGGTCACAACTTCCATATCGGCTATCAGTCCATCACCGCCAACGGCCTCGCCTCGCTTTACGACGTCCTCCCCGCCGATCATCCCTTTTCCCATTCGCTCAGGGACCGCCTCTGCGCGGCCCTCAATTTCTCCACGTTCCTTCAGACGCGCACCGGAGACTATTGCATGGGCTGGGAATACGACCGGGAATTTCGTATCGACAGCGCAGGCACGCCCACGGGGACCATGATTCCCGCGCGGTCCGAACTCGTTCGCGCCTTTTACAAGACCAGCAGACGCATTGACGTACCCACGAATATACTCAACGGCCTCTGTCGTTCCACCACCGCGAGGATCGAAGCCCTCAAGGACCGCTCCGATCGCGACAAATCAGAATCCACCTACCTGATGGACATCGGCACGCTCCTCAAGTGGCGCCACAGCAAATGAGGCGCGGCTTGCGCCGCGCCTCCAGCCTTTCCGTTGGGATCCCGGGACCCCGTCGTATGTAGTCCCGTGCCGTTTCTACCTGGGGACCACCTGGATCTCGAACAGCTTCGGCCATCGTTTTCCGGTCACGAACAGGCGCTTCCCGTCCCCGTCATACGCGATTCCGTTCAACGCGGCATCCGGACCGAGTTTTTCCCGCCCGGACAGCAGCCCGGCCAGGTCGATCCAGCCCACCACCCTGCCAGACTCCGGGTTGATCCTCGCAATCAGGTCCGATTGCCAGACATTGGCGTAGACTTCACCCTCGACGTATTCCAGTTCATTCAGCCGGGTCACCGGCCCCATCTCGTCCCGGACTTCCACCCGCCCCACCTCCTCGAACGTGTCGGGATCCCTGAAATACAGCGTCGGCGTTCCATCGCTCACTATCAGCCGCCGGCCGTCGTGCGTGATCCCCCACCCCTCGGAGGAATAGCTGAACGACCGCACGCGTTCGAATGTCTCCCTGTTGTACACGAATCCGGTCCGCGCCACCCAGGTCAACTGGAGAACCCGATTTCCAAAGATCGTAATCCCTTCTCCGAAGTACCGGGACTCCAGCCTGCTGATCCGCGTGACCTGGCCGGTTTCCAGTACGACCTCGCGTAGTGAAGACCTCCCGTAAAGCCC
>CAZKDZ010000063.1:0-4397 GCA_964551635.1 uncultured bacterium
CGGCCGAAGGGAAGCAGTCGTTGTACCCCAGGCATGAGGCGACCGTGATTTCGGTGTACGACGGCGACACGATGACCGTTGACGTGGAGCTCTGGCCGGGCCTGACGTGGCGCGGGAAGGTGCGCGTGCGGGGTGTGGATACGCCGGAGATTCAGACGAAGAGCGAGTCCGAAAAGAGACGCGCACTGCTCGCGCGCGACTTCGTCCGGGAACGGATCGGGAAAACCGTATACCTGGAGAACGTGAAGCTGGGCAACTTCTCCGGGCGCGTCGTGGCCACGGTCAGGCTGCAGGACGGGTCCAACCTCGCGAAGGTCCTGATCCGGGAGGGACACGGGAAGGCGTATAAGCGGAGACGATGAAAAGGGGAAAAGGAAGAACGAAAAAGGAAGAAGGAAAAAGGAAGAACGAAGAAAGAGAAACGAAGAGTCGATAACTTTTCCGTATGGTACGCCTGCGAATGGACTTTCGATGTGTTAAACAGGGATTGGAGCGCTAAGTGAAACGCAGGATCGGCGTGGCGCGGTGCGGCGCAGGGCGGTTCGCCGACCACCCCTGCAAAGTCGATACATACGTGAATTGACACCGCCGATCCGAATCGCCAACCGGTTCAAGCTGACGGCTGACCGCTGATAGCTGGGCGGAGGACGCGAGGAAGGGTTTATTTCAGCGAGATGATTTCCCGCTGGGTCGGACTGAGGCGGTCGGCCAGGCCGGGGCTGAATCGGAGGTGCTGACCGCCCCAATCGGGCATATAGCCGATGCTGTAGCAATAGTAGAGCGAGCGACGCGGGCGTCCGGATACGTTTACCGTGGAGCCGTGAGTGAGCGCTTCGGTGAACAGAATGGCGTCCCCCGCGCGCGCCGGAACCGCCTGCAGGGGCGGGTTGTCGTTTGGATGGCTGCCCCAGGGTCTCGCGAAATTGCTCTTGTGCGCACCGGGGATTACCGCGAAACAGCCGTCTTCCGGTCCACAGTCCAGCATCGGGAAAACCGCCTTTGTCAGTGTCGACACCATCTGGCCGTTGCGGCAGTGATACTGGCATTTGGGGAGGATCGGCGTACCGTGCATGTGCATCCCCGTATAGCCCCCACCCCACCGATAGATCGTGTAGGTGTGGTTGAGGCGATACGGGCCGCCGGTTGCGCATTCGACCACATCCAGCAACCCAGGAAGTTCCATCAGCGGCAGAAACGCGTCGTCGCCCTCCATGATGTTCGAAATATAGAGGTTTTCGGGCGAGCGCGCCTGACCCAACACCAACGGTGCGGGGTATTCCGCCGGGTCCATGGCCTCGAACCGGTCGAGCGCTGCATTGCAGGCCGCCACCATTTCCGGCGGCACGACCTGCTCGAGGACGACATAACCCTGCAGGTCGAATAGGTATTTCTGTTCCTGGTCCATCGTGCCTCCTCATACGCCAAATCAACTCACCACACAAACCGGGTCAATCCATGTCCAATCCCAACGTACAGCCGCTCGCCCAGGAATTCGTCATCGCCGCTCAGGTGCCGGACCCGATGCAGTTTTTCTTCCACGACCCCGATCTTGCACGTCTGGACGACGGCACGCTGCTGCTGGCCGCGCCGCAATGGAACCGACCCGGTTGGGACCATTCCCGCCGTCTGCGGCTCCTGAGAAGCGACGACGGAGGGCTCACCTGGGTGGAACTCCCGGGTCTGCCCTACGAAGAGGCGACGCCCTTCGTGCTGGACGGACAACTCCTCATGTTCGTGCAGGAAAAATGCCACAAGGACTTTCTGGTCGTTGCCAGCGACGACAGAGGCGAAACCTGGAGCGATCCCCGGACCATGATCGAGGGCCCCATCTGGAACATCTCCACGTCCCGGGTCCTCCGCCCCGAGGCACTTTACTGGGCAATGGACTACGACCTGCCCGGCCACGGTCACGGAGGAAAGACGATGCTCCGCATGAATCGGAGCATGTCGCCTCTCGACCCGGGAGCATGGACGTTGTCCAACATCGTGCGCCAACCGGAGGTCCCCGCTGCGATGACGCGAAACCTCTTCCCCGACGGCAACCGCCCGCAGTTGTCAGGCGGCTGGAGAGACCCTCTCGTGTGGCTGGAGCCCAACACCGTTGAAGTCAGCGGCCGGATACGCGCTTTCTGCCGCTGCGTTTTCGACGAGTACGCGGCCGCCCACATTGCAGCGGTATTCGACTACGATCCCGATGCGCACGAACTGAGCTTTACGCAGTTCGCCGCGTGGCCGGGAGCACAATGTAAATTCCACATTATTCACGATCATTCAGCTTCCATGTACTGGATGCTGAGCAACCTCATTACCAACTCCCAGGACCTGCTTGGCTGGGGCGAAAAAATGGGCGAGTCCGGATATCACGGAGGCCCGGGTAACGAAAGGCGGTGGCTCTACCTGCACTATGGAATCGACTGCCTCAACTGGTTTCCGGCCGGTTGCGTGGCTCGCTGGCCCGACAACGTCTACCGCAGCTTCATGTATCCCAGCGCCGTCGTGGACGGGGACGACATTGTTGTACTCTCCCGAACCAGCCGGGATTCCGGCGACCAGCACGACGCCGACCTCTGCACCATCCACCGCATTCGGGACTACCGCAGCCTGGCGATGGACCTGCACGCGGGCGGCCTTCACTGAGTGCAATCACGTCTTCGCCAGGATTTCCAGGTACGCCCCTACCGTGTTCGCCAGTCCCATCTCCAGCGCTTCGCCGATGAGCGCGTGGCCGATCGAAACTTCCAGGACGCCTGGAATGGAACAGAATCTGCCCAGGTTCTCCAGGTTCAGATCGTGCCCCGCGTTGACGCCAAGGCCCGCTTCCCGCGCGATCGCAGCAGCCCTGGCATATCCCTCGAAAACCGCCTCCAGATCCTCGTTCTCCCGAAACGCATCCGCATAGGGTTCCGTGTAGAGCTCGATACGGTCCGCCCCCACAAGCGCGGCTCGCGGGATCTCATCCGAATCGTAGTCCATAAACAGGCTCACTCGGCTTCCGATCGACTTCAATTCCTGAATGATCGGCTTCAGGCGGTCGCCGTCCTTCATGAGGTCCCAGCCATGATCGGACGTAAACGCGTCCGGCGTGTCCGGGACCAGCGTGCATTGCGTGGGCTTCACCCTGCGCACGACGTCCAGGTATCCGGCCTCGAAGGGATTCCCCTCGATGTTGAACTCCACGTCCGTGACAAGCGCGTTCAGTTCGTACACGTCCGAGGGCCTGATATGCCGTTGGTCGGGCCGGGGATGGACCGTAATTCCGTATGCTCCGGCATCGATGCAGATCCGGGCCGCCCAGGTCACGCTCGGAATACCGATGGTCCGCGTATTCCGGAGCAGCGCCACCTTGTTTACATTTACGCTAAGTCGCGTCATTCAAGCCGCCTTTCTCCGAAGCCGGTTCCCGGCTGATGACAGCATGACTCAAGTATTCCTGGCACGAGGAAATATAGCGCCTCGGAGATCCGTTTTCAAGGATCAATCATCCACCGGAATCCGGAGGCACGCTCCGTCAGTGCGGTGGATAGCGGCCCATGTGGGGAGGTTCTTCAGTGGGCAAAACCCTTGCAGACTGGCAATGCGCTCCGTTATATTGAGAAACGCGTTGGCAAAGCGGCCAACCAAAGACGATATTTTCCAATCGACTGACACTGTGACGGCCATGTCGAGTCCGCAGCTTGTCCTGATCGGAGGACCCAACGGCGCCGGAAAGAGCACGGTTGCCCCACAGTTATTGCGTGAAACGCTGGATGTTGCGGAATTCGTCAACGCCGACACGATTGCATCCGGTCTGTCAGGTTTCCATCCGGAGTCGGCGGCTCTTCAAGCGGGCCGCATTATGTTACAACGACTCCGCGACCTGGCTTCGAGACGCGCGGATTTCGCATTTGAGTCTACGCTCGCGAGCCGCAGTTTTGCACCGTGGATACGCCGCCTGAAACAAAGCGGCTATATCTTTCATTTGACATTCCTATGGCTTCCCGATCCGGACGTAGCGATCGCTCGCGTAGCGGCACGTGTTCGAACCGGTGGACACGATATCCCCGACGCGACCATTCGACGGCGGTACTATTCAGGACTCAGTGATTTCTTCACGCTGTATCGTCCGATTGCTGACTATTGGCGTTTTTACGACAACACGGTGACCAACGGACCCAGACTGATTTCGACGGGGAAAAGTTCCGTCGACGTAGAAGTCCGAGACGTTGAGTTCTGGGCACACATGTCAAGAGGTAAATAGAACCGTGAGAAGATCATCCAGTAAGAATATCCACCAAATCTTCGAGGAAGGCACGTTGATCGACAACGCCTTGAAGGAAGCCGTCCGAAAGGCGCTTTTGCAACATAAACGTGACGGGAACTCGGTCGTTACCTGGCAAGACGGAAAAGTCGTATGGATC
>CAZKDZ010000064.1:0-5880 GCA_964551635.1 uncultured bacterium
GCCCGATAGGTTCCACCTACTTGCCTACGGCCTGAGTTGAATCCCCCACCGGGCAGCCAATCTCTAACCTCTTCCGTCTCCCCTCTTCCCGCTCTTAGGTGATAGCTCCTTTGATGCAAGGAGATTTCGACATGGTACAAATGTCAGACACAACGGAATTAAAGGCGCCGTTCCTTCCCGCGGAGGAGAATGAACTCAGTCGCCGTTACCTGCGGATGATCGAGAAGTGGATTCCAACGGGCGTCGAGTACTTTCAGGAATGGCCCGATCGGCCGGACTGCGGGCACTTTTTCGGGGGGTGTCACTGGTACGGCGGTGAGACGGCGCCGCCGGTGGAGACGTTCGCGCTCGCCAGCATCTCCCCGGAGTATGATGAGAAGGGCGTCGGCGTCTCCAGGAGCGACCTTCAGCGCATGGCTATCATGGGGGTGCGGTACCTGTGTTTCACGCACGATTCCGGGCCGCCGGACTGCGTGCGGCCCGCCACGGGAATGGGGCGGCCCGAGATCTGCGGGACGAAATGGGGCGAACGCGGGCTGGGGTTCTTCAAGGAAAGCCAGTGCGGCCACGGCATTTCGCTGCTGGCACGGGTATGCCTGTTGTTGCGTGACAGGATTGACGACGAGACCTGGATGATGATGGCCCGTGTCCACGCGGACTATGCCGGCAGGTTCGGCACCATGACGCCGAAGAGCGGCATTTACGTGGATACGCAGATGGAAGAGAACGCCTGGACCTCCAACGGGCTGACGTCGTGTCATTTGTTCCTGGAGCGCCACGAACAGGCGGCTCAGTGGGAAGCCACGTGCCGACGCTGGATGTATTCCACCTGCGCGACGCCGCAGGACGCAAAGGACCGCGGCAAATTGAACGGCGCCACGGCGGCGGCGCTGGCGGGAAAGATATTCACGGCGCTTCCGGATTACTGGGCGGAAAACCACGGGATGGTACACCCGAACTACACCGCATCCGGCGTACGGCCGCTCACCTCCGCGGGAGCACAATTGAAGCTGTGGGGACGGGAACTTCCGCAGGAGGTGTTCTGGAACCGCCGCAGGGTCTACGAGAATCTGAAGGCGATGACCGACGGGTCCGGATACGCCCAGGCCGTGCAGGGGATGGACTGGCACTATCTGCCAACCACCGGAACCGATACGCCGCATTCGGCCGCGGCCGTGTTCTTTGACGATCCGGACGCCGCGGCTCTGTTGCGCAGAGGGCTTCGGAACGCCGAACTGCGGCAGGACGGGAACGGCGGGCGGATGTACGACAGGGATTTCGCGGAACGGGCGCACGACCAGCAGGACCCCATGATCATGCGGGAAGTCACCATCGGCGCGGTCGCTCACCAGTACCTGTTTCACCGGCTGTTCGGCCCCGGTGCGGCCCCTACACCAGAGGATGAACTCGAACGCCGATTGGCCGGGGTGCGGGAGTACCCGCACGCGGGTTTCGTGCATCACCGGCACCCGAAGGGGCAGACTTCGTTTTCCTGGCGGAATTCCGTAATGGCAATGCCGCTGACGAGAGAGGGGATCTATACGATCGCGCCCTGTTCGGACAGCTGGCTGGGTAGACCGGTGGTGAAGGGACGGCCCGACAGCCATCGTCTGAAACGGGTGCGGGTGACCGACTGCGACGAAGGGTTCGCTGCGGCCATGGTCATGGACCGGTGCCAGGAGTCTATGCGCCAGGAGGTGCTGTTCGCCAGCCTTCCCGATGGACGGGCGCTGTCCTTCGAACGCTTCACCGCCCTGGAAGACCTGACGGTGGAATCGCTCGACCAGGGATTCCTTCGGATTACCAATGAGCATTTCCCGCTGCTCGAACCGAATTGCCGCGGCGTCCGCACGCTGTACCGTCCCGATGGATCGACCGACTACAAGGGCTGGCTTGGCGATTGCGAGGAGGACGATATCGAAGATCGCCTGGGCAGGCCGGCCTGGCTGAATATCGACGACCGGCTGGGTATTGTGTATTCGGGTACGGGCGACGCGGTTTATCTGAATCGTCACTATTACAGGCCCTATCGCGCGATTGCGGATGATCTTACGCTGTCGCACCAGGGGAACGACCGGACGATTCGGGCGGGCGGGGAAGCGGGAAATCTGACGGCGTTGCTGATACCCGCGCAGGCCCACGAAGATACGCCCGCCAGTCGTCTCGCCGTCCCGACCGGGCCGGACCGGAGCGCCTGCCTGGTCACCGACGGCTACCTCGCCGCCGCCAATTTCGCCGGCGCCCGCCGTGTATGTGCGTTCACTCATGCCCGGTGCGACGAAATCGTTGTCTACGGGGGCGCAACGGTTTTTGCGAATGGAGGCACCGTGCGGTACGACGTGCCGCTGAACAGCGGGAGCGCCTGTCTGCTGCGCGAGACGCATTCGCTGCGCGTGGATGGGGATGCAAGGATCGATTCGACACCTGACGGCGGGATCTATTTGACGAATACCGGTTCCGATCGGCAGGTGGTCCGGATTTCAAGCGGTGATATTGACGGCGAGGAACGGACGGTCGACGCGGGAAGGACCATCCGCATCGGTTAGTGAGTTACTCCGTGCGGCCGCACTGCACTTAAGCGCTGCAAAGCGGAAATCGAGACTTGATGTCAAGACGACTCCCGTCAGTGTGACAGGCAGGTTTTCGTCGCGTCCGTCCGTATTACTCCCCCCTTGAGGGGGAGTCGCAGAAGCCGAGCCGGCACCCTGAGCCTTGTCGTCAGCATGCGGTCGCGAAGCCTGCAGAAACCGGCGAAGGCTGATGCGGTGGGGGGTTTCAACGCGTTACCGAAACGTGTTCATTGCCTGGCTGCTTGACCTGGGCTTGTCGAAGGGAACGGCTAAGGATAAGCGCAAAGGGGCCGCGAGGTTCCCCTGGAAATCGAAATTCTGAGGAGACATCTCCGTGAACGATCAGCTTCTTCTGCAAAACAGCGCCCTTTCCCTGAAGTGGGAGGGCGGGAACCTCCAGGTTGAGAATCGACGATCGGGTCTCCGCCGTACCTTTGACTTTCCGGCCTTCATGATCAGGCTGGGCGACGTGGAGATTCCGGCGGACCTTTTCGTCCAGACCGGCATGCGGTGTGGGACGGACGAGGCGGTGTTCGACTTCCGGCACGAAACCACCGGCATCCGGGCCCGGGTGCGGTACTGGATCGAAGGAGAGGATCCCTGGTTCAGGAAGCAGTTGACGCTCGAGGCGCCGGACAGTCCGGGCGCGCCCACGCCGGACCGGCTCTGGGTGGACCTGCAGGAGAATCCTCCGCGTCCGATTCGGAGGGTCGGATACGGCGTCCGCGGCGGGCCCGATGCGGAAGAACAGACCGGACTCGACTCCTACGCCCCGCCGGTACCGGGCTGCGGGTATCCGGTGTGGGCGGGCGACTGGTTCGCCGGACTCGAACATCCGGTGGGGTTTGTGGTTCCTGGAGACAGGCTGGAGCTCTTCCACCACCCGGTCTGGGACGATGAGCGGCGCATTGAGAGCTACACCGCGGTCTACGGCGCGGCAGAGAATCACGAGACGGTACGGGACGCGTTCATGGACTACCTGTGGCAGATTCGCATGCCCCGGCTGTCGAAGCCGATCTTCCATCTTTCCGTGGGATGGTCGGTACGTTACCTGGGAAATCGGGAGTATCTCGACTCGTTCGAAATGAACCAGGCCTACGCAGAGGCGGTATCGGAGCTCGGGCTGAAGCCGGATTCGCTCGCGTTTGACGCGGGCTGGTTCGACAGGAAGACCATTTACAGACACAAGGGCGACGATGAGGAGGATTCACGGCTCATCGCGTTTGCGGAGGATCTGAAAGAGAAGGGATTTTCGCTGGCGTTGTGGGTGACGCACAACGGTCCGGTGGGCTTCGACACCGACTGGATTCAGGAGCAGGGATGGCGGGTTGGCGAGGGGCCCGGCTCCTACGGTAGCGGGACGTTCGTGGTCATGGCGCAGCCGTCCTTCGAGGAGGCCGTGGCGCGGCGCTGGGAGCGGCTGGTGAGGGACGTGGGGACGGTGCATCTGAAGATAGACTGGGACAACGAGTGCGCCACACATCCCGATTTCCAGGGACGTTTTCCGTCGCCACACCACATGCGGGAGGCCTCGATCAACGCGTTCAACCGGATCGACCGCCAGCTGCGGGCGATCAATCCCGGGCTGGTGACGCGGAACGGATGGTGGCCCAGCCCGTGGTGGCTGTGCCTGGCGAACCACACGTGGCTGATCCATTCCGGAGATTGCGAATACGCGTCCTGGCCGGCCCGTACCCAGCGCGACAGGGCCCTGACGCACCGGGACACGGTCTATTATCAGATCATGCGCAAGGCGGAGACGCCCATCTTCTTCGACGCGTATGACAATCACGAATTCGTCCAGGCGTTGACCAACGCGTTCGGCGATCCGCCCCACACGTGGCTGGACAATCTCGTGCTGGCGTCCTGCCGCGGCACCACCTATATGCCGATGCCGATCAATCCCGAAAGCCTCAGGGAGGAACGGGCGCAGCAACTCCAGGCGATGATGGACTGGATGCGTTTCAACGCGGACGAACTGGGTACGAAGGAGACGCGGATGGTGCTGGGCAATCCGGCGTTTGGTGAAGTCTACGGCTTCCTGCATCCATCGGACGGCAGCGCGTGGCTGCTGTTACGCAATCCTTCCGTCGAGCCGCAGACGGTGGACCTTCGCGCGGACCTCGGATTGGGGTATGCGCCGGAAACCATTCGGCAGGTATATCCGTTCTGGCAGGACCTGGAAGCGTCGGTGACCTTGCTGGGGAACGAAGTCCGTTTGCTGAAGATCTTCGCCGGCGGACAGGAGGACGTCTCTCCCATACCGGGTGCGCCGTTCATGGCGCGGTTGTGCGATAGCGGATGTGAATACCTGTTTCCCGGGGACCGGCGGCTTACGGGCGACGTGGGGCCCGCGGTGCATCCGGACATGCAGATCCCCGGTCTCGACGCCGAGACGACCCGCGACGAACTGAACGACGGCGTCCACACGTTGCAGTGGCACGTCGCGGTGCCGCACCGGTTCGAGCGTCCGGAACTGCAGGTTGTCCTGTTCGGACCCGAGGAAGTGCTGGATGGCGTGGAGGTCCGCGCAGGCGGGTCGCGGTACAAGGGCGTGCCGGCGCGATACGCGTACGTGACCCAGCGCATCCACCGGCAGGGCCGCAGCAGCCACGGCTCGGCCAGGTTCCTGCCCCCCGTGGGACCCAGGGAACGTGACGATTATCTTTTCAACATTCACGACAGCGGATGGGCCTCGGTGACGGTGGATATAACAGGCGACAACCTGGATGTACTGACGGTAAGGGCCTGGATCGCCGGGTACGAGGCGCCCGCAAGGCAGACGATTGTCCGGGATACGCCGCCGATGTCCGGCCCCCTGCTCCCGGTCCATCCGTACGGATTTTCCAGGTGTCTCGAGATCAGGTGAGGCGGCGCGCAACTGAAATGGGATTGTCCTTTTGAAGGGAGGCTTTGAAATGGCGCTGAGGCACGATGCCGGACAGAACGTCTGGCACTTTGAGACCGAGCAGATGGCGGGCTATATTCAGCCGGACGGGGACCGGCACGGGATCAAGGAACTGACGCACAAACCGTCGGGTGCGCAGGTGGTCCACCCGAAGTACGATCTCCTGAATCTGTTTTTCATGTTTTCACAGAACCACTGCATGGGTCAGGCCCGGGAGAACGAGCGCAGCATTACGTCGGACGGCAATGCGATCGACGTGCACTGGGCGCCTACGGACGATCACAAGGCCGAGATGACGGCCAGGTATGAAGTCGTCGAACCCAATGCGGTGGACCTGTCGATCAATGTGAAGTCCAACTGGCCGTACCCGGCTTATGAAGTGTTCCTGTCCAACTATTTCGA
>CAZKDZ010000065.1:0-3538 GCA_964551635.1 uncultured bacterium
AATCAATGGAATCTGCACAGTTAACAGTCCGTTGATAAAGTCGCTCTGCAGGCGAGGCCGAGCCATTGTGGTCGAAGACAAGACGCGCGAACGAGTCCCATCCATCGATTCGGCGAGGGAGCGCAACGCAGTATTTCGACCGCAAGGGCCGGCCGCAGCCCGGATGGACTTTTTCAACGGGCTGTTAAGGAAGGGTGCTCAGATGGTGGCGGCGAATCCCGTCGTTTCAGCCGAAGCATTGAGGACGCGCCTGGCGCGTTTTTCGCGTCTGTCGCTGGCCGACCTGCCCACGCCGCTTCTGGATTGCCCCAGGCTCTCGGAGAAGCTGGGAGGCCCCCGGATTCTGGTCAAGCGGGAGGACCTGACCGGCATGGCCTTTGGCGGCAACAAGGTCCGGGAGTTCGAGTATTCGGTTGCGCCGGCGATCCGGGAGGGCTACGACGTTCTGTTGCACGGGGCGGCGTCCCAGTCGAACCAGTCCCGGCTCACCGCGGCGATGGCGGCGCGGTACGGGCTGAGGGCTGTTATGGTCGGCCGGAGGGACGCGCATTCCCACCCGGTGAACGGAAACCTGCTTCTGGATCATCTGTTCGGCGCCGAGGTCCACCTCGTAGACTGTCCGGAAGAGAAGGACCGGGTCATCGAGCGCCTGAAGTCGGAGGGGCAACGGGTCTATAACACGAGCACGGACGGGTACTACCTGCGCAGCATTTCCTACGTGGACGGTTTTCTGGAACTGTGGGAACAGCTGCAGGCGCGCGAAATACGCCCGGACGGGCTATACCTCTGCTCGGGAGTTCATACGCACGTGGGGCTGGTCGTGGGCGCCCGCGCGTTGGGGGTTCCGCTCCGCGTCGTCGGGATCAGTCCAAGCCCCCAGGACGATGCGGAGGATGCGGCGAACCTCGCCCGGGTGGCCGGCACGGTGACGGAGATGCTTTCGATCGACCTGTCGTTCACCGGAGACGACTTCGAGAGCTGCGGGGCATTTGCGGGCGATGGATATGGAATATTGACGGATGAGAGCCGGGAAGCGGTTGTGCTGGCCGCGCGCACCGAGGCGCTCGTTCTGGATCCCGTATACACCGGCAAGACATTCGGGGCGATGCTCCGGCATATACGCGAGGGTCAATGGGGGCCGGGACAGACGGTGGTGTTCGTGCATACCGGGGGTACGCCGGCCCTGTTCGCGTATGCCGATGAGATATTGCAGTCGCAGGCGAGTGACGTCAAAGAATCACCGGTAAACGAAAGCGGGTAGAGAGATGCCGGACAATATTCCGAATGTTCTGGCCGGACGGTACGCGAGTTCGGAAATCAGGGAAATCTGGTCGGAAGAGGGGAGAATCGTGCTGGAGAGGCGGTTCTGGATCGCGGTGATGAGGGCCCAGCAAAAGTTGGGGCTGGATGTGCCGGAAGACGCGATACGCGCCTACGAGGAGGTTGTGGATCGCGTTGACCTGGACTCGATACAACGCCGGGAAGCCGAGTCCCGTCACGACGTCAAAGCGCGCATCGAAGAATTTTGTGAGCTGGCCGGATACGAACATATTCACAAGGGGATGACCAGCCGGGACCTCACGGACAACGTGGAGCAGTTTCAGGTGCTGCGATCGTTGCGGCCCCTGGCGACCAAGTACGTGGCGGTGTTGATGCGGCTCGGGCGGCGGGTGCATGAATGGAAGGCGATGCCGATTGTGGGCCGCACCCACCATGCCGCGGCACAGCCGACAACGGTGGGCAAGCGATTCGCGATGTTCGGCGAGGAAATGCTGCACGCGTTCAGGCGATTCGAGCACCTTGTGGAGAACTACCCGTTGCGGGGGCTGAAAGGCGCGGTGGGGACTTCGCTGGACCAGCTGACGCTTGTGAACGGCGACCATCGAAAGCTGGAAGCCCTCCAGGAGGAAGTCCGGGTCTACCTGGGGTTCGGGCGCGAGCTGAACGCGGTGGGGCAGGTTTATCCGCGGGGTCTGGATTTCGAAGTGATCAGCTGCTTCTACCAGATGGGTGGGGGCATCGCCAATCTCTCGCGCACGTTGCGGTTGATGGCCGGCGCCGAGACAGCAACAGAGGGGTTCGCGAAGGGCCAGGTGGGTTCTTCCGCCATGCCCCACAAGATGAATACGCGGAGCGCCGAGCGGATCAACGGCTTTCAGGTGCTTCTGGGCGGATACGTCCATATGGCAGGCGGGCTCGTCGGCGACCAGTGGTTCGAAGGCGACGTGTCCTGCTCGGTGGTGCGCCGCGTGGCGCTGCCCGACGCCATATTCGCCTTTGACGGGATGCTGGAAACCGCGTTGCACGTACTGGACGAAATGGGCGTCTACGAGGCGGTCATTCGGAATGAACTGACCAGGTATATGCCGTTCCTGGCCACAACCACGCTTTTAATGGCTTCCGTCCAGCGTGGCGGCGGACGCGAACAGGTTCACGACGCCCTGAAAGAGCACGCGGTAGCCGTGGCGCTGGAAATGCGGGAGGATGGCCTGGAGCAAAACGACCTCGTAAAGCGACTTGGAGATGACAGCCGGATTCCGCTTGCGGCCGACGAGATCGAGAACATCCTGGGAGAGAGCGAACGCTTCGTGGGTCAGGCGGAGGCGCAGGCGGAAGGATTCGTGAATGCGGTGGATGAATTGGCCGAGCGGTACCCCGAAGCCGGCGGTGTACGGAAGGGCCGGCTGCTGTGACGGGCTGTTTCGTTATGCCTCGCGCGTTCCATCCAGCCGCGCCCTGAGCATATACAGCGCAATCACCGTCTTCGAATCGACGATGCGTCCGTCGGCAACCATGCGAAGGGCTTCCGCGAACGGGATGGCGTGCGGACGGATGTCTTCTGTTTCGGATTCCAGCCCTGCATGCTTGCGTATGCCCTCCAGCCTGTTCACGCGGGCGAGATAGAGTTCGGTGCGTTCCGAAGTGCCTCCGGGGCTGACGTAGACCGTGGTGAGATGTTCCAGTTCGCCTTGCAAGGCGTATCCCGTCTCTTCGAGTAATTCGCGTCTGGCGACGTCCGGTCCACGCGCATCCTTGATGCCCGCGACGGTTTCCAGGATCCAGCCCTTGCCGTCCCGTTCCGATTCAGGGTAGCCCGCATACACGGGATAGCGGAATTGTTCGACGAGGACGACTTCGTCGGTGTCGTCCGCGTACAGGAGCACCGCAACGCTGTCGCCACGGCTGAAATTCACCCGTTTGACCGCGGGGCTCATCCGGCCGTCGAAGCGCTCGTGCGAGACCAGGGCTTCTTCCATACTGAAAAGCACGCGCCCGTGGGGCGAATGGAATTCGTACGGCGTGGAATGGCTGCTGACTTCGACTTTCATGAATGCACTCCGTTTGCAAGGTCGTCTTAAATCATCGGGAACTCGAAATTTACGTCTGCTTTTTCCTTACCTGAATAATTCATAAAAAAGGTAGTTTCCATACCCAAGTCATTGTATTATAATATGGTTACGCACATAACCATTACACAATGACATAGGAGGAAACTACCGTGGGAGGTCAAGATAAGCATCACAGGATGTCTTTCGCA
>CAZKDZ010000066.1:0-19457 GCA_964551635.1 uncultured bacterium
GCCTCGAATGGCGTCCGTCACGAATCCCCTGCTGAGTACCAACAGCGGTACCCAGAGGGGCACCAGATACAGCCACGCGAACACCACCCACCACACGTTCTCCGCAATCCGGTCCCCCACGATGTCGAGCAGGCCGCCTACTTTGCTTTCGCATCCCAGCCGGCGTGCGGCGTACCCGTCCAGCCAGTCCATCAACAGCGCGGCGAACGCCAGGGGAACCGCAATCCAGGCAAGCACGGAATCACCGGTGACGGCAAAGGCCGCCGCCATGAACAGGCAGACGACCCGGAACGCGGTAATCAGGTTGGCGGTGTGACGCTGAAGGGTGGCTGCAAACGTCAATGTGTGTGTGGACATAACGTCCTCCTTTCCTGCAGCACACCTTGTGCAAACCCCGTGCCATAACCGATTTCGACCGAAAAAAGGCCGATTCCACGGAAATCCGCCCCGAAAGACGGATGACAGGTGCCATCACAGACTTGCACCTGCAATCCGGTTCTTGCATGCAAAGCGCTCGGGCCACGTACAAAAAAACCGGAGACACGAGATGTGTCTCCGGAAGGAGATTCCCAAGAGGCGGTGAGAGGGTAGAGGGTAGAAGAAATCCTTGCCCGGTATATTATCCTTACTTGCCTCCGGCACGAGAAGAAACCTCACATGGCAGGCAATCTCTCCCCTCTCCCGTCTTACGTCTCACCCGGTAAAGGCGGGGTGGCAGGGCGGTCTGATGGGAGACTCTCATCGGTATATCTCCGGATCGATCCCCAGCTCCCTCACCTTCTGCTGAAGCGCCTGCCGTTTCATGCCTATGGCCGGGGCCGTGCGGCTCATATTGCCGTTGTGCCGCTCCAGCGCCGACCGGATGAACGCGGCTTCGAAGGATTGCACAGCCTCCTGTTTCGCGTCTTGAAACATGACGCCTTCCGACCAGCCTGCCGCTCCGGCGCCCGTGGGTTCCGCCGCCCCCGCCCGGATTTCCCCGGGCAGCAGTTCTTCGCCGAGGACCGCGCCCTCCGCGAAGATGACCGCACGCTCGACGGCGTGCATCAGTTCGCGAACGTTGCCGGGCCAGGCATACGACGCCAGCAGTTTCATCGCGCCTGAGGGCACTTCCGTTACCGCCTTTTCATGCCTCCGATTATATCGCTCGAGAAAATGCCTTACAAGCAGGGGAATATCCTCCCGGCGGTCGCGCAGTGGGGGCAGGAAGATGTCCACTACTTTCAACCGGTAATAAAGGTCTTCCCGGAACCGCCCTCGCGAGATCTCGTCGGGAAGGTCCCGGTTGGTGGCGCTGATCATTCGAACGTCCACTGCAACCGTCTCCGAGCCGCCCAGCCGCTCAAACCGCTGCTCCTGAAGCACTCGCAACAGCTTCGCCTGGGTTTCGAGGCGCATGTCTCCGATTTCATCCAGAAAAAGCGTTCCGCCGTCCGCAACCTCGAATTTGCCCTTCCGCCTGGAAGCGGCACCCGTAAATGCGCCCTTCTCATGACCGAACAGCTCGCTTTCGATCAACTCGGTGGGCAGCGCCGCGGCATTCACCGCGACAAACGGGCGGTCCCTTCGTTCTCCCTGTTCGTGAATCGCCCGCGCCACGAGTTCCTTGCCCGTCCCGCTCTCACCGTCTATCAGCACGGCGGCGTCGGTCCCGGCCACCTTGCCGATCATGTCGCAGACCCGATCCATGGCCCGGCTGCGGCCGATCATCAATCCATACCCGGACCGTCGCCGGATCTCGTCGCGTAGCGTTTCATTCTCCCTCCGCAATCGAACGGTTTCGAGCGCATTTTGCGCAAGGCAGCGAAGTTCATCCACGTCGTACGGCTTGCTGACGTACTCGTACGCGCCCGCCTTCATTGCGTCCACGGCAATCCGCTCCGATCCGTACGCGGTCATCATGATGACAGGAGGCGGGTTTCCCCATTCGGACAGCCGCTTCATGAGCGTCAGTCCGTCCATTCCGGGCATCTGGATATCGCAGATCACCAGATCGGGACAGTCGCGCGCGACTTCCTCGAGCGCCGCGGTACCGTCTCCGGCTTCGACAACCTCGCAGGAAAGCGCCGTAAGCGCGCGCTTGAGGCCGAGGCGCGCCGCGGGTTCATCGTCCACAACCAGAATCTTATGCCGCATGGTCAGCTCCAGCAAGTTGAACCTCGAACACCGCCCCGGCCTCCTCCCCGTTCGAAACCGAAATCAACCCTCCCATGCGCTCCACGTCACGTTTGACGATGGCAAGACCCAGGCCCGTCCCGGAAGCCTTTGTCGTAAAGAAGGGTTCAAAGATGTGAGAGAGTGCCTCCCCTGAAATCCCCGGCCCGGTATCAGTTACACATACCGAGACGCCCCCGTCCGACCGCATGGCGCGTACCGTCAGCCGCCGGTCCCTCGCCTGGTCCGTGTCGTCCATCGCCTGGATTCCGTTCAGGATCAGATTGAAAAACACCTCTTTCAGGTCCTCAGGATCTCCGCTAACGACCAGGCCTCCGGCAACTTCGGCCCGGATTTCCACCTTCCGCCGTTCGGCTTCGTGCGACAGGATCAGGACGACGTCGTCGAGCACATCCTTGATGTCCACGGGCTCGAATGTATCCCCGTGTTTCGGCTGCGCAAACCTGAGGAGCCTGTCCACCACGCGGCCCAGCCGGTCGATTTCTTTCAACACGACCGACAGGTCGCCGGCCTTTTCAGGATCATCCTCGAGATCTTCCCGCAGCACGGTGGTAATCGCCTTCATCGAACTCAATGGATTCTTCACCTCGTGAGCAATGCTCGCCGAAAGCAGTCCCAACGCAGAGAGCCGCTCTGCCTCGTACATGCGTCGTTCCAACTGCAGTCTGCGCTCGACCAGGCGCGTATTCTCCACGGCCAGCGCAATCTGGTTGCACAGCGTACCCAGCAGTTCCCATTCCTCCGACGAAAAGGGCACGCTGCGCTTTTTCTCTCCCAGACAGAGAAACCCCGCGAGCTTTTCCTCGTGCAATACCGGTATGCAAAGCCGTACGCCGTGTTCCGCGAGGACCGCGGCGAGTGCCGGACGATGCAGTTCGCCCACGTCCAGCGCTCTCTTGTGAGACAACATCCAATCCGCCACCTGCCGAACCTGCTCCTGGTTCCCCTCGTTTCGACTGAACGGCGCCGTTGGCTGATCGAATCCGGCCAGTCCGCTTCCCGAAATCACCTTCACGTCATCGACACGCCGGTCCTCGCTGTCAAACAACACCAGCGAAACGATATGTACCTTGAGTACCGTACCGACGGCGTCCACAACCGCCTTCAAGCGGCTTTCCAGCGCATCCGGTACGTTCAGCGTCTGGCTCAGTGTCCCCAGCAGGCGCTGGTATTCATACCGTGCTTTGAAAAACAGCCGGTTGATTGCCCCCTGCAACCGATTCTTGACCGGCTGGAAGAGAAAGATCAGAAGGGAGATCAGCACCGCTTCGACGACTTCCACCCGGAATCCGCCGCCCAGGCGCCCGAGCTCTTCGGCAACGCGCCGGATTACAAGCAGATAGACTGTGAGGACGATACCGGTCAGCGCCGAATAGAGCAGCGCGGGATTCACCACGATCCGGAAAAAGCTGTACCTGTATATGTAGTAACCGAGAATGTAGGCTGGCGCGATGGGCGACAGAAACAGTGCGAGGTCGAGTGCCGGTCCCGCGAGAGGGAGGTTGATTCCCCCCATCGGATACGCGGCGCCGGCCAGCACGGCGATACCGGTCAGTGCAAGAGCCGTCAGCCGGTAGAACGACCGCTGTACCTCCGTTGTCAGCTGTCTGGCGAACCCCCGGCAAAGACAGGCCGAATACAGCAGCGAAAGCATCGTGTACAGGCTGAAACCCACGCGCCTCAGTGGTATTTCCCACAAACCGATAACGAATACGACCAAGCCGGGCACGACCGCGAGGCCAACCAGATTGCGGCGCATTACCCGGACGATCCACGACTCCTGTTCGCCGGCGGAAATCAGCACCGTCGCCAGAAGCGCTGAAGGCAGAAAGCACATCCCGAAGCGTGCGGTCTGGGCCGCATATGCAACCGCAAGAGCGCCCGGCGACGCCTGATGTATCAGAATCCGCAGCGCATCGCCCGTATACCACAGCGCCCCCGCCACAATCAACAGCAGCAGTTGAAGCGGCGTGCCCCTGCGCTTTATCGCGGAAACGAAAATACCCCAGAGAAGCCCGGCGGCGATTGCTCCGCCAACCAGCCAGATCGTGTCGTATAGCGAGAGATCGATCATTTCATTTGTACGAACAGCTCGGTGCGGGGTCGTGGTGGGAGGCCGCCTAAAGGCGGTGAGACGTAAGACGTAAGAGGTTAGAGATATCCCGCCTCGTCGGGTTTCAAATTGTGCCGCAGGCGTAGAAGAGGATCAGATCGGCAAAGACCTCGTCTCCCGTCTACCTTCTCCCGTCTCCCCGCCTTTGTGGAAATTAGCCAAATCCCGAGGTGATTTCAACCCAATCCGTCCGCAGCCGACGCGAGCGCTGTGCCGGAACGACACCGGCAGAAGACGGGGAATTGCTGGTGGGTCAGCTTCCCGTCGACCTATAGTGGCGGACCCCCAGATTCCAGACGCGCAGGGCGATGAGCAGGAATATGATGCCGGCCAGAGGGGATATCCACTGCATCCAGGCGGCCGTCCCGAGGGTATCGGTCCGGTCCAGAATAGCGAGGGCCGGAAAGTAGGAAATGCCGGCCAGTGGGACCACGTACGTAAAGAAACGGCGGAACCATCGGGGGTAGATCACCAGGGGGTACTGGGCGGTTTCTGTGCCTCCGTTGGTGAGCGCGTTGGCGATTTCCAGGCCTTCCGTGGTCCAGAAGGCGAGGGTAGCCTGAAGAATGAACAAGCCGACAAAAAGGCCGACCCCGCCCAGAATGGCGCCTGCCGCGAGCGCGGCCGTAGCGGCCGTCCAGGGCACCTCCAGCGTGTACTGCGCCCACAGGAGTACGGCGAGGCCCTGGAGCAACCGCCCTATGCGCAGGAGGTGGAGCTCCTGGCCAGCGAGCTGAAGGACAGTACTTCGCGGACGCAGCAACAACCGGTCGAAGTCGCCGCTCTTCACCCATGACCCGAAGGTGTCGAAACCTCTGGCTGTGCCCTCCGCGAGGGCGAAGGCAATATTGACCATGCCGTAGAGCAGCGCCACTTCGGGAAGGGTCCAACCGTGGATGCTTCCGAAATGATCGAACAGCACCCAGAGGGCGGCGAAATCCAGCCCGGTCATCAGAAAGTATCCCGCGGCCAGCATCACGAACGAGGCCCGGTACTGCATCTGGCCGCGAATGGAAATTGCGACGTAGCTGAAATAGAGACGAAGGGCGTTCTTCATTGCATTATCCTCCCTGGATAACGAGGCGGCGGGTCCCCCGTGCAAGCAGAAGGCGCCCCAGAACGATCAGACCCAGAGTCCAGGCCAACTGGTGCGCGAAGAGCGGGACGATTTCCGAAGGAGAAATGTGACCCATATAGAGGCGGAAAGGCACATCGACAAGGCCTCTGAACGGCATGATGTTCAGTACGGTCTGCGCCCAGTCCGGAAAAAACGGCAGCGGGACATACATGCCGGAAAAGATCGCTACAGCGGCAACCATCAGGGTGGAGATACCCTGGCCGGAGACCGTCCACAGCATGGAGATGTTGAGCAGGTTCGCTATTGACGAACCGAGCAGAAGGGCCCCTATGGTTGCAAGGGCCCACGCGCCGGCAGACGCCCACGAGGGCGGCAGTTGGAGGCCGAAGAAGAGCCCGGCGATGACGAACATCGGGACCGCCCGCAGCAGCGTCGGCGCGGTTCGCCTGGCGAGGTCCCGACAGAACCAGAAGGCGTAAAGGTCCAGCGGCCGGACGAGTTCGTAGGCTACCGCCCCGGATCGGATCATCTCGCGCATTTCCCGGTCGACAATCCAGGGCAGCATGCCCAGAAGCGCCTGGCCCAGCCAGACGTAGGTGATGACATCTGTAAGGCTCATCGGCTGCGGGGCCGTGGTGGAGTTATAGAATGCGGTGAAGAACATCATACGGATGAGGCCCCAGAACACCTGGGTGCCCAATCCCGCCAGGGCCGCCACCCGGTATTGCAGCATCATCCGGAACCTGGCGCTGATCACGGCTGAGTAGGCTTTCATAGCTTCTCCTGTTCGTACATCCGGGCGATGATTTCCTCAATGGGCGGGCTTTCCACATAGAGGTCCCGGACAGGGTGCCGGGCCGCGATACGAGCGATGAGGGTGGCCGCGGAGACCCGCTCCGGATCGAAGCTGAGGTGAATCCGGTGTCCATCCCGCCGGAGAATTTCGGCGTCCGGGTCGTGAACGGTTTCGGCACCGTCGACCAGGTCCACGGTGAGCCGCCGTTCCCGGGTGACGCGTTCCGTCAGTTCTTTCAGTGTACCGTCGGAGAGGATCCTTCCCTGGCCGATGACCATGATACGCGTACAGAGGGCTTCGATATCGTCCATGTCGTGCGTTGTGAGGATGACGGTAACGCCGCGTTCCTTGTTCAGGCGTTTCACAAAGTCCCGGACGCCCATCTTGGAGACGGCGTCCAGGCCGATTGTGGGCTCGTCCAGGAAAAGGAGCGGAGGAGAATGGAGGAGGGCTGCAGCCAGATCGCAGCGCATGCGCTGTCCCAGCGAAAGCTGGCGGACGGGGACGTCCAGCAGCGAGTCCAGATCGAGAAGTGCGATGAGTTCGTCCCGGGTGCGGATGTAGTCGGATTGCGGGACGCGGTAGATGTCGCGGAGCAGGTCGAAGGATTCGATGACCGGGAGGTCCCACCAGAGCTGTGTGCGTTGTCCGAAGACGACACCGAT
This sequence comes from uncultured bacterium, assembly GCA_964551635.1. Taxonomy (GTDB): domain Bacteria; phylum Latescibacterota; class UBA2968; order UBA2968; genus JAAXHE01. The sequence goes on from CAZKDZ010000066.1 coordinate 6,828, forward strand.
GTCACGGACATGCGAGACGCGTTCCTTCCATGGTACGCGTCCCAGAATCTCGCAGCGCCCCGAATCGGGCACGAGGATGCCTGAGAGGATCTTGACGGTAGTGGATTTTCCTGCGCCGTTAGGTCCGATGTAACCGACCAGTTCGCCTGGCCGGATCGTGAACGATATCCCGCCCAGCGCGCTTACGGTGCGGTGGCGCCGGTTGATCACGCCCGTGAGCGCGCCTCGGAAGCCAGGTTTCCGTTCAGCGATGCGAAACGTCTTCACCAGTCGATCAACGAGAATGTGAGGCATCGTCGCTCTCCTTCCTAAAACGCGGCTGCGGCCGGCAAACAAAAAGCCCGCTGTCGAGATAACCTCGACAACGGGCGATAGCCGTCAACCGGGCCTGGCCTCCGAAAGGCCGCCGTATATTCAGCCCCCAGGACAGTTCGGTTTTGCCCTGAAGGCGCGGAGTGATGTTTTCATGTTAATTATTTTCAATGATTTATAAATAGACTCGCATTAGTTTCGAAGATCTATATACGTCGGTCCGAGAACAATGTATAATATATCGGAGTATTTAAGCGGGGTCAAGGTCAATCGCACGCTGAACTTTGCAGTCCATACGCACTTATGCCACAACCCGAATCCTGAACGGCCGTTCCGAGTGGTCTTCTGACATGGGTCTAAACCCCCCGAAGTCCGCAGTCAGGGGAGGGCAATGCGAAGCGGGGATTCTGTCTAAGTACCGATACAGAAAACACTTGCGCCCATGTTTCAGGTGGATTATAATGGTGCGAAATAAGATTAATAGATTCCGCTTGAGACAGAACGAGGCCGTCGTAATTTCATCGGATTCCAGTCCCGGAAAGGAAGAAGAGAACGACAGGGGAAGCCCGTCGTTGAACGGATCAACGATGAACTACCATGCGTACATTACCGTTTCCAGCGAAGACAGGATTCTGAAGTACCGGATGGATCCCGGTACGGGCGATCTCGATTTCGAATACAGCATCCCCGCAGAGGGTGCGCCCGGACCGCTTGCCGTAGACCCGAATCGAGGATACCTGTATCTGAGCAGGCGCGGTGCACGCGAAATCTCGGCTTATTCAATCGATGCGGGCACGGGCGGCCTTACCCTTCTGGGCTTGGTATCCGTGGAAGCCGACGCGTGTTATCTGAGTACGGATCGAAAAGGACGCTTTCTGCTCTCTGCTTCCTACGGCGGGGGGATGGCATATGTACACGCCATCCGGCAGGACGGGACGTTGAGCGACTCGCCGGTCCACTCGACGATTACGTTGCCGAAGGCCCACTTCATTCAGACGGATTCGTCGAATCGTCTGGCATACCTGCCGCACGTGGGAGAATCCAACACCATTATCGGATTTCGTTTCGACGAGAACACGGGTACGCTCCGTGAGGTCTCACGGACGTCCCACAAGCCAGATGTGGGTCCCCGGCACCTGGCGTTCCATCCTGGGCTGGAAGTGGTTTACGCATCCAATGAACAGGGCAGCAGCGTAACCGCATATACACTCGACACCTCATCAGGCGTACTCGAACCCGTGCAGACATTGTCCACCCTGCCTGAAGGCTTCAGCGGTGAAAATACCTGTGCGCAAATCCACATTCACCCATCGGGCAGGTTCCTCTATGTTTCCAACAGGGGCCACGACAGCATTGCGTGTTTTGCGGTTGACGGGACGGGACGGATCAAGGATATCGGCATTCAGCGAACGGAAGCCGTGCCCAGGGCATTCGGGATCGACCCCACGGGCCATTTTCTCTTCGCCGGCGGCCAGGATTCCGGAAAACTGGCGTCTTACCGGATTGACGAAAAAAGCGGCCGGCTGTGTCCATTAAGGAACTATACCGTGGGTAAACAGTCCATGTGGGTCCTCATCCTGGCGCTGCCGGCGTGACAGACGACGGCGAGTATTCGGGATTCTCCACGGAGGTCTCCGTCTCGTAATCCGGCCCTTAAGGAAAAGGGTTGGGCCGTTCACAGGAGTCGATTTCCGGCGCCCGCGGGCCGGTATAAGGACCATCCCCTCGGGCATTTGCGAAAAAGCAGTCTAAATGCCTTATTTCCCGTGAATAACGTCACTCAACCTATTGACAAAGTCCACTATGTGCCGTAATATATGGTATAGTGCATTTTTTAAGATCACAAGATGTTGGGACGGCTGGCCGTGTCCTGTTCAATCACACGACAATTCGGGGTTCTTTTCCTGGGCGGTTTGCTGGCGTTGAATGCGGCGTGCGCGACTCCCAGCCGCAAAATCGCGCCCCCGGCAGCGGACGTTAACGAGGATTTCGATCCGCAGGGCCTCAACGACGATGACTTCCTGATAAACCCGCCTGCCGGGGCGGAGACAGGCCGGGTCAATCAAACTGACGCGCCGGAGCCTTCCCACGTTCATGTAGACGGATTCCGCGTGCAGATCGCGGTTGTATCGAATGCCGACCGGGCCCGGGTCGTCAGGAACGAAGCGCAAACGAAACTCGGCGTCATGGTTTACGTCTACCGTGAGCCGGACACCGGCCTGCACAAGATTCACGCGGGAAATGGACGAACCGCGACGGAGGTTGAGTCCCTGCGTCACCTTGCCAAGGGCGAGGGGTATCCGGAAGCATTCATTGTACGTACCAGGATCGAACTCCCCCGCGCCGAGATCTACGGACCGGAACCGGTGGTCGGATACCGCGTTCAAATATTCGCTGCATCGAACAGGGCGGCCGCCGAAGGCGAGATGGCAAGTGTCCGTGACACTCTGGGACAGGACGACGTCTACATAGAATCGGAGCCCCCGTACTTCAAGGTACGGATTGGAAACTTCCGAACTCGGGAAGCCGCGGAAGGGCTCATGGAGAGGCTGCAGACGTACGGATACGATACACCCTTCGTGGTCCGGACACAGATCGAAGTATCCACAGCTCAGACAACCGACAACTGAACGCGTACGGGAATGACCGCGAGCGGTCATGTTGCCGTGGCCGCCGCAAATGCAGGCCTGCTTTGCGCGACCGGTCCGTTACCCGTTCATCGGAGTCTCCGGTGGCCGTGTTTATGGATCGACTTTTCCAGAATGCCCAGATGAGTGTCAGTCCGCTGTACCGTGGCGTCGCGTATTGCAGTCTTCCCCTGTTGCTGCTGCTTTCGGGATGTTCGACCACGAAGCAGGTTGCGACCTTTCCCGATGCGGAAGCGCCGGCGCAGGCGGCCCGGCCCCCGGCGACCGTCGCGGATTCCTCGACTGTCGAAACGGATCGCCCTCGTCAGGAAAACGAACGACTGCGGCGAGCCCAGGAGACACTAAACGAGGTCCGGCGGAACAGCTCGGCGATATCCGTGGAACGCATAAGCATTCTGCTCGCCGATTCCGCGGTCACCGGATCCCTTTCGCCGGCGCGCCACCTCGAACTGCTCATAGCGACGTTCGAGCGCTATCGGAAAATGCTCCCTCCGTCCGCGCTCGTACCGCCGAATTCCGTTTTGGCGCGGCTTCTCGACGCCGTTCCCGACAGCCTCGTCCCGCACTTGCGCGGTGACGTCAACTACAAAGATCTCTATGTGCGCAAACTGGCAGGCTCCGCCGACCTTCCGGTCGACTACAACTCCGAGGTCGTCAAGACGATCCGCTATTTCCAGACAACCGCCAGGAAGGCATTCAAGGCCTGGCTTTCACGATCACCTCTTTATGTACCGATGATTCGCAATGCCCTGCGTGAAGCGGGTCTGCCCGAGGACCTTGTCTACAAGGCAATGATTGAAAGCGGCTTCAACCCGAGGGCTTTTTCACGGGCCAGGGCGGCGGGAATCTGGCAGTTCGTAAGCGGCACGGCGCGGCTCTACGGTCTCAAAAACACAGGCGGCGTCGATGAACGCCGCGACCCCGAGAAATCCACGCGCGCGGCTATCAGGCACATTCAGCACCTTTACGGGTTGTTCGGCGACTGGCGCCTCGTCATTGCCGCCTATAACTGCGGGCAGGGTCGGCTTCAACGCATCATCGAGCGTTCGGGTACCAGTGATTTTTGGAAGTTGAAGGGCCTGCCGCGGGAAACCCGAAGACACGTCCCGCGTTTCATGGCGGCCCTGATCATATCAAGGGATCCCGGGTGGTTCGGCTTTAACGATGTGGTCTACCAAACGCCGACGGAATTCGACGTGGTACCGATATCGGACTGGGTCAGCCTTCGGGTGGCCGCCGAATGCGCAGGGACAACGTACGAACGCATGCGAAACCTCAATCCGGAGCTTCAATGGGGGTACACCGCGCCGTCGTTGCACGAGCCCTATAAACTGAAAATTCCGGCCGGTACGGCCGAAAGGTTCAAAGCCAATTATGCGCGTATTCCGGCCAGCCGGAAGAAACAGATTGTCGAGTATCGGATGCGCTATGGGGATACCATATCCGCCATTGCGCGGCAGATGAGAGTTCCCGTCAGCGTCGTGCTCGAGGCGAATAACATTACGAATCCGCGCCGCATACGGGCGGGCACCCTGCTGAAGATCCCGATCTTTCCGAGGGGCAAATCCAGCCGTACGGCAAGAAACCTTGCGCGCGTGGACGCGGCGCCAGATCCTGACACCCACAGGAAGTTCTCGCACCGTGTCAGGAAGGGAGACACCCTTTGGGGAATCGGACGCAGGTATGGCGTCACGCCACGTCAGATTCGGGCGTGGAACAATGTCAGGAAGCACATAACGCCCGGAGACCGTCTGGTAATCTGGAGATCTGAAGCGCCCCAGGTTGCCGCGGCGAATCCTGCGGAACGGCGTCGCGGCGACTTCTATATTGTGCAGCGGGGGGATACGCTCTGGGACATTGCCCGCAGTTTCCGTATCCGCGTCAACGACCTTAAGAAATGGAACCGTATCCGGAAACCCGCAAGCCTCAGGGTGGGCGCGCGGCTCCTGATACGCCCGTCCGGGTTCCGGGCGGTGGAATAAGACACCCAGGACCAAACGGGAGGATTCGCCCACGTTCTATCCGTCGCTTGTGAGAGTCGTTCGAAACCTTCTGCTCATCGCCCTGGCGTTGCTGATTCAGACTTCCTGGGCGCATTCGGTCCGAATTCTGGATATCGGCCCGGACGTTGTGATCATCGTGCTGGTCTTCCTGGGCTTGAGCGGCGGACAGATTGAAGGCACATTATACGGATTCGCGTCAGGTTTTCTGCTTGATGTCTACAGCCCCGAGACGATGGGAGTCAATGCGCTCGCAAATAGCGTGGTCGGGTTTTCCGTCGGATACTTTCGAACTGGCGTCAGTGTCGAGGATTTCCGGGTACAGGCCATGCTACTGTTCCTAGCCGTTGTTCTGCACGATCTGATCTATTTTCTGTTCGCCAACATTCTCTCGAATCCGGAAGCGATTCCGGGGTTGATTTTCAGGTTCGGATTCGGGTCGGCATTATACACCGCTGTCGTTGGAGTCGGCATTTCGCTGGTGTTATCCATTCGTTTCAACAAGGGGATTTACCTCGATGCACGACGACTTTATGGATAACGGCTTTCGGAAAGCCCGTGCGCGATGGATGATGTCGGTGGTGATCGGTCTGTTCGCCATACTATTCGTCGGGGTGTTTCGGCTGCAGATTACAGACAGCGAACGCTACCGCATCCAATCCAAAAAGAATACGATGCAAGTCGTGCCTATTGAAGCCGGCCGCGGTCTCATCAGGGACCGCAACGGCGTGGTCCTGGTAGACAATCGCCCCTCGTACACCATCTCCGTGCTTCCGCAGCGATTGCGCCGAAATACGGATTTGGCGATTCGCGGTCACGTGGTCAACCGACTCAGTCAGGTTGCGGGTCTGCCGGTACAGCACATCAATCGTCGACTCGCGGACCGAAACCGCCGTTTCCACGAGCCGATCAGAATCTTGCGCGACGTCGGATTCAACGTCGTTTCTGTCGTGGAAGAAGAACGCCACGATCTACCGGGCGTGGAAATACAGTTCGAATCACGGAGAGGGTATCTGAGCTACAACGGCGGGCTCCCCCTGGCGCCCCATATCGTCGGATATGTCGGCCTGATGGACGCGGAGACCTATGAGCGCAAGCGGGAAATGGGTTACCGACTGGACGATCAGATCGGCAAGAGGGGCGTTGAGCGCTTGTGCGAGTCGGTTTTGAGGGGCCGGGAGGGTATGAGATTCATCGAAGTTGACGCCTTCGGCCGGGAGGTCGGCAGCTTTCCCGACAAAACAACCAGGCCCGTGCGTGGTAACGACATCCACCTGACCCTCGACTGGCGATTGCAGAATGCAGCGGAGTCAGCGTTCGCCGATTCGCTGAGAGGCAGCCTGGTGGCAATGGATCCGAACAACGGGGAGATCCTTGCCATGGTCAGCAAACCCGGGTTTCATCCGCGGTCCATCCGTAACTTGCGCCAGTGGCGGAACCTGCAGGCCGACACGTCAAATCCGCTTCTGAACCGAAGCATTAGAGGTGAATATCCACCTGCCTCGGTATTCAAGATGATTTCGGCGATTGCCGGCCTCGAAATGGGCCTAATCGACTCGGAAACGGCGCATTTCCGATCCTGCACGGGCGGATTGAAGTTCGGAGACAGGGTCTTCCGCTGCCACAACGCCTCAGGGTGCGGACGGCTGTCGCTGCGGGGAGCGCTCGTCCGGTCCTGCGACGTCTATTTTTATCAGTTGGGTCGCAAGGTGGGCATTGCCAACTGGAGTCGCTACACCAGGATGCTCGGATTCGGTCAACCGACCGGGATCGACATCGCAGGCGGAGGCGACGGCGAAGCTGCGGGTCTGGTGACCGACCGTTCATATTATACGGAACGTTACGGACACTGGGCGGAGGGGTACATGCTGAATCTGACTATAGGACAAGGCGAGACGTCTGTAACCCCGGTTCAGATCGCCCGTTATATCAGTGCGCTGGCCGTTGGAAAACTACCCCTGCCGCATGTGCTTAAAGAGACGAAACCCGAGTCCACGCCGATCCAGATTTCAGCACAAACCCAGAAGACCATACGAAGCATCATGCTGGATGTCGTGGAGGATCCTTACGGCACCGGAAAACGTGCCAGGGTTGAAGGCGTGCGTGTGGCTGGCAAGACAGGCACCGCGCAGAACCCCCACGGCGAAGACCATGCCTGGTTCACCGCCTTCGCGCCGGCGCATTTCCCCGAAATCGTCGTCGCGGTTGTGGTCGAAAACGCGGGCCATGGCGGCGCGGTTGCGGCACCGATCGCAGGGCGGGTTCTGGAAGCGTATTTTGACCTGGCCCGGCCGAAGAAGAAAACAGACGTCATTGTGGCTTCGCACGACGATGAGGAGCCCCCCGCGGAAGCGAAGGACACCGAGTCCGCGCAATCGACAAATACAGCGCCGGCAGTCGTCCTGCGATAAGCAGGGGCCGCCGGAACTCCTGGACCCCGGCATTCCCTTTCCCAACATCCGTCTCGCAGGAATCTTCACGTGGTTCTTTCCCGCATTCTCAGACAGGAATTCGACCTTCTGCTGCTGCTTTCGGTGATACTTGCCACGCTGTTCGGAGTTGGTGCGATTTACAGTGCTACCTACAATTGGGAATACGGCTCCGTCGGCGGCATCTACGAGAGACAGATCATCTGGAGCGCGATTGCCGCAGGCGCGCTCCTGCTAACCCTGATCGTCCCACCCAAGTATTTTTATGCCTTCGCGTATATCCTCTACGGAATCTCAATTTGTCTGCTGATACTGGTTCTGCTGATCGGTGAGAGTCGCTGGTTCGATCTGGGCCCTTTCCATATGCAACCATCGGAACTGGCCAAAATCGCAACCATACTTGCGTTGGCGAGATACCTTTCCGCGCGCAGCCTGGACCTGGACCGGCCTCGTTCACTGATCACACCGTTCCTTCTGGTCTTGCTTCCGGCGGTTCTGGTGTTCAGACAGCCAGACCTGGGCACCACGCTTGTTTTCACATCGGTACTTCTGCCTATGTTATACTGGGCCGGGATGAGACCCGTTGTCCTGTTTTTTCTGATTTCGCCTTTTTTGAGTGTGATCTGCGCCTTTCACTATGTTGCGCTTGTTGTCCTGGTGCTGATATTTGCCGCGGTCATTTTTCTGGTCCGGCCGGGTCGATTGATGACCGCAGCCATTGTCGCGGTCAATCTCGCAGTGGCGGTTGGCGCGCCTTTTCTGTGGGAAAACAAGCTGCACGACTACCAGCGTCGGCGGATTCTGACTTTCTTGAATCCAGACATGGACAAACTCGGCGCGGGCTACCAGGTCATGCAATCCAAGGTGGCAATTGGCTCGGGAGGTCTTAACGGTAAAGGATTCTTGCATGGGACGCAGACCAAACTCTCCTTCCTTCCGGAACAACATACCGATTTTGTGTTTTCCGTAATCGGAGAGGAGTTTGGCTTCGCGGGTGCAATTCTTGTGCTCGCTTTATTTATTCTTATCATTTGGCGCGCCATACATGTAGCAGGTATTGTGAAGAGCCGATTTTCAAGTCTTGTGGCCATCGGTCTGGCTGCCATGCTGACTTTTCACGTTTTTGTCAATATAGGGATGACCGTCGGCGTGGTACCGGTTACCGGCCTCCCGCTGCCGTATTTCAGCTACGGCGGATCGCAACTCGTGGTCAATCTGATACTCGCAGGTCTACTGCTGAACATATATGCCTACCGGCACGAATATTATTAGCAGGCGCCTTGCTGGTATATTCTTAACTCAAAAAGGCGACCGTATGGTCGCCTTTTTGAGTCTCTCTGGCGGACGCGCCCCCGCACGCCGGATGCGGCGCATTCAGGATTTCTGAGACACCCAGGCGCGTCGTTCGCCCAGGAATGCGCCGATTTCCGAGATCAGCGCTTCAGATGGGTTCACGGTTATCCTCCGGGAGCGAATGACCTTCGTTATTCCAACGCCCAGTTCAAGGTGGAGATAGACCGTACACTCGCCCCGGTGACCCTCGAGCAGCTCTTTCAGGTGTTCAAGTGTCTCCAATTCCAGCATCTCCGATGGAAGCTTGACATTCAGCGCGTCCGCGAGCGTCTCCCTCGCGTACTCCATGGGCAGGATCTTCTCTACTTGCAGCGACTGTCGACCGTTGCGTCCGGAGAGCCTGCCCTGGATTACCACCATCGCGTCCGTCACAAACGAAGCCCTGATCTTTTCGAATGTATCGGGAAACACAACCAGGTCCAGGGCGCCGTCCAGGTCCTCGATGGTACCAAACGCCATCGGCCTTCCGTTTCGGTCTGTATGCGACCTGGTTTCTGAGATCAGTCCGCCGAGTTTCACTTCTGCTCCCTCGGGCAAGGCGCCCACGTCCCGGCACGAACGGATACCGAGCGCAACCAGGTCCTCACGGTACCTTTTCAGAGGATGACCCGAGAGATAGAATCCGAGCATTTCCTTCTCGTGTGCAAGCCTTTCACGCTCGGTCCATTCCGGCTCATCGGGAAGGACTTGGTTGTTGATGACCGCCGACTGGTCTGCAAGGGCTTCCATGTCAAACAGCGATATCTGACGACGCTGCCGGGCTTCCTGCGCGGACTGACCCGCGTCGAGCGCCCGGTCGAGGCCTTGCAAGAGCTGCGCTCGATGTCCGTCCAGGTGGTCCATGGCTCCAGCGCGAATCAGGCTCTCGACAGCCCTGCGGTTAACCGCACGCAAATCCACGCGCTCACAGAACTCGAACAGGGAATTGAAAGTTCCTCCCGTTTCCCTCGCGCTTACAATGGCCTCAACCGCGCCGCGACCAACGTTTCTCACCGCTGCCATTCCCATCAGAATTGCCGTCTCTGAAGCCACGAAGTCCACGTGAGAGGTATTCACGTCCGGGGGCAGGACCTCCAGTTTCATCCTTCGGCACTCTTCAATCACGACCACCATTCGCTCAATATTGCCAATTTCACCGTTCAGGCTGGCGGCCATGTATTCCTGAGGATAGTTCGCCTTGAGGTAGGCGTTCCGGTACGCGACAACCGCGTACGCCGCCGCGTGTGCCTTGGGAAACGCATATCCCGCGAATACTTCAATATCGGTGAAGATCTTCCGGGCAAGGCTCGTATTCACACCGTGGGTCTTGCATCCGTCGATAAACGCGTCCTTCTGCCGCGCCATTTCCTCGGGCTTTTTCTTTCCCATGGCGTCCCGGAGGATGTCGGCCTGGCCCAGGCTGAACCCCGCGAGGACCTGCACGATCTGCATCACCTGCTCCTGGTACACCATGATCCCGTACGTATCTTCCAGGATGGGCTCCATTTTCGGATGGTCGTAAGCCACCTCTTCTTTTCCGTGCTTGCGCGCGACGAAATTCGGGATGTACTGCATCGGTCCGGGGCGGTAGAGGGCGTTCATCGCGATGATATCCTCGATGCAATCGGGTTTCAACTGCACAAGGTATTCCCTCATTCCGGGACTTTCAAACTGGAATACGCCCACGGTATCGCCACGTCCGAACAGATCCAGGGTTTTTTCGTCGTCTTCAGGAATCTTTGTCAGGTCGAACGCCGGTTCCTTCGCCTTTATCAGATCGACTGTCTCGTCGGCAAGCGAAAGTTCCTTGAGGCCCAGAAAGTCCATTTTAAGTAGGCCGATGTCCTCGCAAGTCGGCCCGTCGAACTGGGTGGTCACCTTGCCGTCTTTCGGGGCTTTGTAAAGAGGCACGAAATTCGTCAGATTGTCCGGCGCGATAATCACAGCCGCCGCGTGGACGGAAGCATGCCGGGCAAGCCCCTCCAGCGCCCGCGCATGCCTGATCAGTTGCGCCTCGTCACCATCGCCGTCCGCCATCTGTTTCAACTCCGGTACCTGCTGGATTGCCTTGTCCAGCGTCATCTTCAAATCGTTGGGTACCAGCTTGGCGATCCGGTCGACCTCGCCAAATGACATGTCGAGTACGCGGCCCACGTCCCGGATTGCCGCTTTTGCCTTCAGGGTTCCGAACGTGATGATCTGACACACATTGCGCTCGCCGTACTTTTCCGAGACGTATCTGATCACCTGGTCGCGCTTCTTGTCCGAGAAGTCGATGTCGATGTCGGGCAGGCTCACGCGCTCCGGGTTCAGGAATCTCTCGAACAGGAGATTGTGCTTAATCGGATCCAGGTCGGTAATCCGCAGCGAATATGCCGCCAGGCTCCCGGCGCAGGAGCCGCGCCCCGGCCCAACCGAGATTCCATGCCCCTTTGCAAAGTTGACATAATCCCAGACGATAAGGAAGTACCCCGCGAGTCCCTTGCTTACAATCAGGTCCAGTTCGAACTCGAGGCGATCCCGCAGACTCTGCGAAATTGGATCGAAACGGTCTTGCAGACCTCGTCTGGCCAGGTGTTTGAGGTAGTCGTCGGCCGATTTGAACTCCGACGGTAACGGAAACTCCGGCGCAAGGTAGTCGCCGAACGCGAGTTCTATATTGACCTTTTCAGCGATCTCCAGCGTTTGCTCAAGAGCCTGGGGAAGATCCGAAAAGAGCGCCTGCATCTCGCTCACGGACTTGAAATAGACGTCTTCCGGATAACACATCCTGCCAGGGTCGTTAAGGGTTTTTCCGGTCTGTAGAGCCACGAGTACGGCGTGCGCTTCGTGGTCTTCCGCGCCCAGAAAATGGGAGTCGTTCGTCGCCACGAGCGGCACGCCCATTTCGCCGTGAATCCGGATGAGTCCGTCGTTGATTCTGGGTTCTCTATCGATGCCGTGCCGCTGGATTTCCAGGTAATAGTCTTCGCCGAATATGTCGAGGTACTCTTCCACCGCGGACATCGCAACCTTCACGCCCTCGCGTTCGATCAGATGCGGCACCTCACCGCTGATGCATCCCGACAGGCAGACCAGGCCCTCGGCGTGTTCTCGCAGCAGCTCCTTGTCGATTCTGGGATGGTAGTAGAACCCTTCCATGTATCCGGCCGAGACCAGCTTTACCAGGTTGTAATACCCGCGTGTGTTTTTCGCGAGCAATACAAGATGATTCGACCCGCTGGGCACGCCACGCGAGGGTTTCTTATCGAATCGGCTTCCGATGGCGCAATATACTTCGCACCCGATAATGGGCTTGACGCCCGCTTCTTTCATCGCACGGTAAAAGTCCACCGCGCCAAAGAGATTGCCGTGGTCCGTAATGGCGGCAGCGGGCATCCCCCACTCGGCGGCCCTTGCCGCAAGACTGTCAATCTTGCAAGCGCCATCCAGCAGGCTGTACATACTGTGGCTGTGGAGATGCACGAATTCGGCCATCGAAAGTTTCTCCGGATGTACCGGGCGGGCTGGGATTTCGCAGGGAGAACAGGGCTGCCTGGGATGGGGGAACTGTGCCGGGGGAGATAAAAACCGTGGAACCCGCAGGCGCGTCGCGCCGCGGCGAGCACAGATATCCCGGCGACGAAATAATCTTACTTCCGGTCCAACGAAAAGTCAAGCGAGAGATTGACAGGTTTGCTTCACAGAGACCCGCCTGGAAAATCCTCCGGACTGACGGGCGACGCTTCGTTTCCGTGCGTGCAATCCGGACGGTCGCCGGCCTGGGTTCATCGAAAACAACCTCAGGAAATCAACCGCAGGGCCGCGGCCGGATTTGCACGGTGTACAGGGTGCTTTCGTGCGCAATTGGCGTTTTTCAATTGGACTTCCCGCGCCATTGCGTTACCTTGTTTCATTCCCTGACGAGGT
>CAZKDZ010000067.1:0-32813 GCA_964551635.1 uncultured bacterium
GTTGTAGTTGTCGGTGAAGGTTTGAATTCTGTCGATGAGTTCTTTGACGGACCTGAAGGAGCCGCGCCTGATGGCCTTCTGCGTGATGATATTGAACCAGATCTCGACCTGGTTGAGCCAGGAGGAGTAGGTCGGTGTAAAGTGAACGTGGTATCTGGGTCTTTGTGAAAGCCATCGTTTCACCTTGTTGTGTTTGTGGGTACAATAGTTGTCGACGATGAGATGTACGTCGAGATCATCGGGGACGTTTTGATCGATGTGTTTGAGAAATTGTAAAAACTCCTGGTGGCGGTGCCTGCGCTTGCATTGCGTCAACACCTCGCCCGTGGCAACGTCCAGGGCGGCGAACAACGTCGTGGTGCCGTGGCGGCGGTAATCGTGCGTCACGCCCTCCACATAGCCCAGCCCCATCGGCAACATCGGTTGGGTTCGTTCCAACGCCTGTGTCTGGCTTTTCTCGTCGACACAAAGCACCATCGCAGAATCGGGTGGGTCCAGGTACAATCCGACGATGTCGTGCACTTTTTCGACGAAGAAGGGATCGTTGGATAGCTTGAAGTGTTTTTGCCGGTGTGGCGCAATCCCCACGGTGGACCAGATCCGTTGCACCTCGGATTTGGATATCTGGGTTTCGGTAGCGATGGAACGACACGTCCAGTGGGTGCTGCCGTCGGTTGGTTTTGTGGTCAGCGTCTTGCGGATCAGTCCGGTGATCGCCTCGGCATCGACCGTACGGGGTCTGCCTGAACGGCGTTCATCATACAGCCCCATCAATCCCTGCTGGAGAAAGCGGTTCCGCCAGGTGATGACGCTCTGCTGGCTCAGCCCGACCTTTTGTGCAATCACCCGGTTGCTGAGCCCATCGGCGCTCATCAGGACGATCCTGGCCCTTCGCACGAGACCGTGCGGCAACGTACGAGAACTTGAAAGTGAGTCGAGTTCCTCACGAACCTGGTCAGACAACACAATGGGCTTCCGAGGACGACCGCGCCCCATGGTTCTCTCCTTTCACGATGGGTGTGAGAAGCGTGTAGAGAGAACATAGGACAGGCCCAATAAATAGTCAAGTTATTTTCGGGACAAAACATTAGAAGCTGTTTACCTGCCCTGGATGTTCAGAAACGTCTCGTTCAGACTTCCGCTACGGTATCCCTGCATATCCAGCGTGACGTACCGATATCCGATTTCCTTCAACTGGGCCACCACCCGGTCGATGAGTCCGTCCAGGAAAAACCGGCCGATCTCGTCGGGCGAAACTTCAATGCGCGCGATGTCGTCGTGGTGCCTCACCCGCACCGGGCTGAATCCCAGCGTCTTGAGGAACGCCTCGGCCCGGTCGACCATTGACAGCGCTTCCACGGTCACGGGAGTACCATAGGAAATGCGGGACGACAGGCAGGCTGACGCCGGGCGATCCCAGGCGGGCAAACCCCAGGCTTTGGACAACAGGCGGATTTCCTCTTTTGTCAGGCCAGTCTCCACCATCGGAGCCCGGACCCCACGGTCCCGTGCGGCGGTCATCCCCGGTCTGAAGTCTCCCACGTCGTCCGCAATGGCCCCGTAAATGAGAAACCGATACCGGCCCTCATATTTTTCGAGGACGTCATCCAGCTTGTCGGCCAGCGCCGTTTTGCAATGATAGCATCGGTCGGGCTCGTTTTTTACATAGTCCGGATTCTCCATTTCCCTGGTGTGCACCACTTCCATCGAAATGCCGATCCGGCCCGCGAGAGCCCGCGCGTTCTCGAGTTCCCCAGTGGCATAGCTGGCCGAAACCGCGGTCACGGCGAGCGCTTTCGTACCCAGCACCCGGTGCGCCGCCGCCGCCAGAAACGTGCTGTCCACGCCTCCGGAGAACGCCACGACCACGCTCCCCATATCCTGGAGAAGCTTCTCGAGCCGGCGCAGTTTTTCTTCTGCCTGCAGGAGCCCCGACCTGGCGCCTTCGTCCATATGTCTTTCCACCGCTGACATTACTCGGAATCCTCCATCCCACCCGGCGTGCGGGCGACCGTCCGGTCGCCCCTACCGGCGATCCTCCACCCCGCCCGGCATGACAACCGCATCGACCATCCCGTGCAGTACTTTCTTGTCCGGGGGGCAAACCGTGGCCTGCACGCCCGACAATACCGGCCGCCCGTCCAAAACGAAATAATAAGGCTGGATGCGCACCCGTCCTTTGAGGCGCATCATGCGATCCGTCTGGAAATCGTAGTACGACACCGAAAAGCGGGAACCCGTGTGGAACTCCTGCAATATGTGCGGAGATCCAGGAAACTCGGCAAGCGCGGACTTTATCGTGGTCTGCCAGTCCGACTCCGACATATCGTGGCCGACGGCCACGCCGCGGCTCCCCCAGGCCCGATCGGAGAAACCGGACGGCTTAATCACAAACCGGCGTTGCTTCTGTCCCAGGGAGTCGAGGTCCCGCCAGTTTCCGAAAATCCTGCCGTTCACGCTCAAATCCGGAATAACGGCGTGCGGCGGCAGGGGACGCGGGTCCAGAATCCACGTCTTCGGGAACGTCTGCATGAGGAACTCCACCCCTTCTTCTCCAAGTTCGCGAAGCCAGAACGAACGCAGGATGGGATGGTGGAACAGGGCCATCAGCATCTTCTCTTCCAGATGTGCTTTCAACGGTGGCGTTGCCTTAACCGTTCCCTTTCGAATGGCATATAAAATCAGATCCATCTTCGGTATGTTTTTCAGGTCGAACAGTTCGAAGAAACGATAGAGAACGTCGATCTGCCGTCGGCCGCCCGTGCCGTTCACGAACAGTCCGGCTTCGCTGAAAATGATCTCTTCCGGGCGCACGACGCAAGTCTCAAGTCCCGCCCGGTTCAGCGCTTCGCCCAACCACGTCATTTCGGGACGGTACCCCGAAGATTCCTCTGAAACCACAATGCCCAGCACCGGCTCCGCAATCCCGGCAACCGAACGAACCATCCCCATGAATCCGTTCACCATACCGTCGGCGCCGCCCACAATGTCAAATCCGAACCGGCCGTACCGCTCCGCCAGACTGGCGGTAAACCCGATTCCCCCCGGCACCGAGTCCAGTTCCGAAGCGATCGTTCCCGCGGGGGTCGGAATCAGGTCCGGCCGGATCACCAGGGGCAAATGCTGTTTGAAACGGTTCATCCGGCCGTATCCGATTACGGTTTCCGGCTTCCCCTGATCCAGGTATGCAGCCACCCACTCCGGCTGGATTTTCCGGACACTCTGAGAATACAGAAGGTTGCAGGCCTTGTAGAAACTGTACAGGTGGTCGCCCAGGCGTTCCATATGGTCAATCACCCGCTGCGGCATCCAGAACGGTTCGGGCGACACCCGCCACGGGCTGTTGGATTTGGGATGCACCGTGCGTTGTACATCCGTATACAGCCCGCCACCGGGCGTCATTCTGTCAATACAGAGGCTGCGCTCCTTCGCGTCGGTGACTTGTATCGTCTCTTCCTCTGCGCAGATTCCCATGTCGAAATCACCCGACCTGCTGTGTTAATGGAACGTCCGATCTCCGGCGGATGCGGACAATCGCTGCGTTTCCTGCGGTACGGTACTCTTGTGCGAATCTTCAGGAACCGCTTCCGCCGCTCCTGCGCTGACGCTGTCTGGGCTTCTTCACTCTCTTCCAGACCAGGGTGGACCCGCCAATCCGCAGCCGGCGCCAGGATTCGGGCTCGTCGAATTCCCCGCCGCCCTGTTGCCCGGTCGCCGACCCGGCCCGGTTGTGTTTTCGGGGGCGGCTCCGCAACCCCGCGGACTCGTCATCTGTCAGAAGCGTCTGAACGGATGACAGTGTTTCCGAAACACCCTGGCCGTCCGATTCATCCTGCAGATTCAATCGGGCGGCAGCGGCTTCGTAGACGGCTTTCGCCGCCTCGACACGCGCTTCGAGCATGCCGAGCGCGCGTCTCAGCTCCTCAACCTGTGAGGCCGATGATTCTATTTCGCGGCGTGCGTGTTCGATTACTTCTTCGTAGAGATCGTTATCGTTCCGTTCACCGCTTCCGTCTTCCATGATTTCCGCCCACTGATCGTGGTTGTCCCCGTTGAGTCACTTCAGTTATGCAAGAGGTTTCGAGTTCAACGCCCACTGTCGTCGGCGAGCGCCAGCTTCATGCTTTCTCTGTACCGTTCCGGGTCCCTGAGAATCCGCACGGCCTCGTGAAACTGATCGTCGCCCTTCAGCCGCGCGAGAATGCGCCCCTTCCTCCCCCAGACCCGGTTTCCCAGTTCCCTTCCGATTTCCAGCCGGATAAACGGTTCCGCTTTTTCGAATTCAGCTTCCCGCTCCGATTCAACGACGGTCCGCAGGACTTCCAAAGCCTGGTCCGCGTTCGCGTCCAGGCCCGCTGCCGCCAGCGCCCGGTTCAGATTCTCCAGTTCGGTCTGGGCCGGCGTGCGATAACGCTTGAAATTGCCAAGTTTCGACGTGTCGGCGAGAAATGTCCGGAACGCGTTGATTTCCTTTTTCCCCACCTCAAAGCCCTCCGGGTTCCGGGGAAACGTGGTCCGCGAGGCGTATTCTACGGCAAAATCGAAAAACAAACCGGCTCGGTACAATTCAAGTATCAGTCTTGGTCTTCGCTTCGGCTTCACCACCACGTCAGGCGTGATACCGCCACCGCCGAACACGGTGCGCCCGCCGGCAGTCTTGAAAACCCTGGCCGAATCCGATACTTCGTCTGCGACCCGGTCCTCTCTCAACGCCATTCCCAACATCTGCCCCAGCTCCGTCTCGAACAGCTGCTCCGCGTGTTTTGTGGATTCCAGATCGAATTGTTCGAAAAGCCTCGTGATCGCGTCCTCCCGACTCTCTTCTCCTGCAATCGTCGCGACCGTCTGATACAAGGGCACCTGCGAGTCTCCGACATTCAGCGCCAGATTGCCGAGCCGTCCGAACCTCCTGTTCTTGTGGATGCTGCGCCCACTGGGGGTGTAATAGAGGGCTGTTGTCCACTTCAACGCCTTTTCGTCGCTGACACGCTGAAAGGATTGAACGGAGCCCTTGCCGAAAGTTGGTGTACCCAGGATCAGACCACGGTCCGAGTCCTGGATTGCCCCCGCGACAATCTCCGAGGCGCTGGCGCTGTGGCTGTTGACCAGAACCACGAGCGGAATATCCTTAACCCGGGACGCTTCCGCAGTGCGGTATTCCTTGTTCTGGGAATCCACACGGCCCCGCGTGGTGACAACCAGCAGATCGGGTTCCAGAAACACGTCGGCGACGGCGACGGCCTGCGCCAGCAGCCCACCGGGATTTCCCCTCAAGTCCAGGATAATGCCCTTCGTATTCTTCGCTTTCAGCTCATCCACGGCGGCTTTCAACTCATCCGGCGTGGATTCTGAAAACCGGCTGCTGATCAGACCGGACATGGCGATGTAACCGATGCCTTCTTCGATCCCGTCAATGCTCGCCACGCTTTTCACACGAATACGCGCCCGGATAATCTCCTGGTCGAACGCCTGCGACCGGCCTGTTCGTTCGATCGTTATCACGACCCGATTGCCTGGCGTCCCACGCAGCACATCCACGACCTCCTCGAGCTTTTTGTTCAGCGTGGGATCTCCGTCCACCGCGACGATCCGGTCGCCGACCACAAGACCGGAAGTGTCGGCTGGCGTACCCTCGATCACACTCAGAACGACGGGCACCTCGACGCCATTCCTCTTCATGGTGCTGATGGTGATGCCCAGCCCGCCGAATTTACCCTGGGTATCGATGATCAGATCATCCAGGCCGCGCCTGTTGAGCATCTGCGTATACGGGTCGAGTTCGTCCAGCATGCCTTCGATGGCTGAAGTCGTGAGCGAGTCGGACGCCAGCGGTTTATAATAACTCGTGGTGAGCAGTTTCAGCGTTTCGATGTATTCGTCTATGCTGTTTTCCACGGCGGCGTACCCGTCTTCCCCATTGACAAGGCGCGAGTCAAGAACCAGGAAGGTTCCCAGAAGGCCGATAAGTGCCGCTCCAACCCATATTCGTCTGCGTTTCCGTCCGCTCATATTCCGCCTCCGCATTGTTCTGTCCGGGCAATCATTCGCCATTCTTCCGGGAAGCCACCGCGTGCTGCCGTCCCCGCTCCGGTCTTCCTGTGAATCAACCCGTTGGCCGAACCGCGCCCTCCAGCCGTTCCCGTACCTCTCTGTAGATCCGGCGCCCGAGGTCCTCGACAGGGAGCCGGCCGTCAACCCGAAGAATCCGATCACGTTCCGCCTGCCAGATCCTTTGGTACCCGTTCCTTACACGGTCGAAAAACGCGTCGCCGGCGGCTTCGAGTCTGTCGGCGTCTTCAGGTATCCGTCGCTGCTTCAAGGTCTTGAGGTCCACATCGATCCAAAGGGTCAGGTCAGGTCTCAGCCCCCCGGTAGCCACCTTCTGGACCGCCCGAATACGTTCCAGGTTCAGCCCGCGCCCGTACCCCTGGTAGACGACCGTGGAATCGAAAAACCGGTCTGAAATCACCACTTCTCCCCGCGAGAGCGCCGGACGGATCAACGTGTTGACGTGTTGCGCCCGATCAGCCGCGAATAACAGCATCTCCGCGGTGGGGTCCACTTCCGATCGACGTTCCAGCAACAGACTTCGGACCTTCCTGCCCAGCCTGGTTCCGCCCGGTTCCAGGGTGAACACCACGGATCGCCCCTCCGCACGAAGCCGTTCGGCCAGCCGTTCGGCCTGGGTCGTTTTCCCGCTTCTGTCAATGCCTTCAAAGGTAATGAAGAGTCCCGCCACGCCGATCCATACTCCCGCGCCGCGCGGGGGCGGCTCTGTTATCCCAGCAACTGCGTCAGGATCGCCTTCTGGACGTGCATCCTGTTTTCCGCCTGGTCCACCGCCACGCATCGTTGGCTCGCCATCACTTCCGCTGTCAACTCGTAACCCTTGTGTGCGGGAAGACAATGCATGACCAGCGCTTCGGTTTTGTCCAGCAGATCCATATTTATCTGATATCTGGCGAATGCGTCGACGCGCCGCTTCTTTTCCGCTTCATATGCAGGATCTTCGAAGAATTCCATGTCGATCCAGGTATCCGTATACAGGAAATCCGCTCCTGCCACCGCCGCCTCCAGGTCCAGGGTTTCCTGGAAAAGACCGGTCTTCCTGGCCCGATCGGTAAGTTCTTCGTCTTCGGAGGGTTCGTTTACTTCCGGCGTCACCGTCGTGATTCGCACTCCGGCCTTGGTGCATCCGGCAATCAATGAATTGCACACGTTGTTCCGGATGCCCACGTAGACCATGTGGGCGCCCTCCAGCCTTCCCCGGATCTCACGTACCGTCATCAGATCGCCAAGCGCCTGGCAAGGATGGTACCGGTTGCAACACCCGTTAATCACGGGAACCTCCGCCCCGGCCGCAAGTTCACGGAGGTCGCAATGACTCAACATCCGGGCCATGATGACGTCTGAATAGCGGGAAAGCACCTGGGCTTCGTCCCTGAGGTCCGCCAACTGGAAATTGGTGGCGCGCCAATCCAGATTCATGGCGTACCCTCCCAGCTGGTTCATCCCCGTTTCGAACGAACATCGGGTCCGCGTCGATGGCTTCTGAAAAAGCATCGCGAGCGTTCGGCCCCGCAATGCTCCCGAAAACCGTTTCGGGTCTGCCTTCATCAACAGACCCGCCTCGACCGTTTCCAGGATTTCGTCAGACGACCATGTCTTGAGTGTAATCAAATCCATTGGCGAACGAGGTTCCTCCTCACCCGGCCGGACGCCGGACGGACGGCCACGATTCGAATCAACCCGGTTGGATCGTTCGGCATTGTGTCAACTGTTCCTTTACTTCGGCCAACAGCAGGCGTTTCACCTCTTCAACCGGCTTTTCAATCCTGCACCCCGAGGCGCGCCTGTGCCCGCCGCCGCCAAATGCTGCGGCGATTCGATTCACATCCACGCCGCCCCGCGAACGCAGGCTGATACGGAACCGACCCTTTGCCTCTTCCTTCAGAACCACCGCCACCTGAACCCCCTCTATCGCCATGGCGTGGTCCACCACGGGATCCGGATCGCCACCTTTGCGGTACGTCTCGTGGTCCACCACCACGGTACTCACCCGGCCATCGCAATGCAGATCCAGCGTACCCAGAGCGGCCGCCAGCGTTACCATGGTTTCAAGGCTTTCCCGGGCGAACAGCGCGTCGGCGATCGCTTCCGGGTCCGCACCGTAATCCACCAGTTCGCTGCATACCTTCAGTGCTCGTTCCGGGTGCGAAACCCTGAACAGCTTGGTATCGAATGCGATTCC
Organism: uncultured bacterium; assembly: GCA_964551635.1. Taxonomy (GTDB): domain Bacteria; phylum Latescibacterota; class UBA2968; order UBA2968; genus JAAXHE01. Next base: position 8,252 of record CAZKDZ010000067.1, read on the forward strand.
CGCGTAAATCTGATTGGCGACCGCCGGCCCGATCTCCGCCTCCGCCGCAAGAAGCAGTCCATAGACCAACTCACTGGCGGAACTGGCCGCGCTGTCGATGATGCGGACGTCGCCGTGCGGCTTCCGCGCCGCGTGATGATCGATAATCATCGTGCTGGCGCGCGCTCCGAGCAGGCGACACACATCGCCCACGCGCTGCGGGTCGAGCGTGGGCGTGTCCACGAAGACCGCCCTGTCGAAGGACGGTCGATCCGCAAGAGATTGGTACAACTCAATATGCTCAAATCCCGGTAGAAAAGCAAACTTCGGATTCAAAGTCTCGTCGCTGACGACGAGCCTGCAAACCCGCTTTTTCCGGACAAGCATCTCCCTCAGCGCCAGGAGGCCCCCGATCCCGTCACAGTCCGCATTGACATGGGTTGCAAGCAGATACGGTTCATCAGGTTCGAAAAAAGATACGGCTGCGGTATAGTCCATCGTCCGGTTTCTCATCTGTCCTCTTCCTCATCCCGTCACGGCACCGGAACCCTTCGTCACGCTCCCCAACGCGTTGCCGGCGCGGACTTTGCGCAGAACGAAATGCACCCGGTCCGAACTCTCGTCAGGCCCGCGGAAACCAAATCCGTCGTAGGTCCCTTCCAGCGAAAACGGAGACTGTTCCAGTGCGGTCAATATGTCCGACAGCGCATAAATCCGCTGCCGATGTTCCTCTTCCACGGTTTCGTCCGTCTCTTTGAACCTGATGTCGAATCGATTGAACTGGATTCCGTCCCTGTAGAAGCTCTCCCTGACGTACGTGAACCCGTCGCCACCGTCCTTATCCGTCAGCCTGCGAAAATATCGCAGGGAATTCGATTCGGTACAGACGTCGAATACGAAAATTCCGTTCGGCAACAGAATCCGGTGGACCTCTCTCAGCGTCCGGGCAACGTCCTCGATCTTCATGAGGTAATTCATGCTGTCGTACAGACAGAGCGCCGCCTCCACCCGCGGCAGGCCCGACAGGTCCATCAGGTTTCTGTGGAAGTATTCGACGTTTTGCCCTGCTTTTCGAGTCTTGTCTATAGCCACGTCCAGCATTTCGCGGCAATTGTCCGCACCGTATGCGCGGTAGTTCCGTTTTCGCAGTTCCAGCGCCATACTGCCCGTGCCGCATGCCAGGTCGAGCACCCCTGGCGGCGCCACGTCGTGTCTGGCGAAGACGGCCTCGATGTAGTCCGCCCATTGCACATAGTCCACGTGCCGCATGACATAATCATAAATCTCCGCAAGCCGGGTGTAGGGCTGCGCCCGTCGTTTTTCCTTCATTCGTCCGAACATAAATCCAATATAAACAGGTCAAACCGAAAGGGCAAACAACACGCCCGCGCTTTTTCGACTCGGAGGTCGCTAAAAAAAAGTCCCGCCCCGCGGGGCAGGACTGGACGGCTCGACGTCCTGTATATGCGTATCGCTAGAAATCGGTGACTTCGCGCGCTTCGTCCCGAAGCACTTCGTAATAAGTCCTCGCCTCGGTCCTTGAGACGTTCCCGGCGGGAAGCTTCAGAATTTCCAGCTCAAGGTATCGATCCAGAAAGGATATGCTCACCCGCCTGCCCGGCACGACGGGCTGTCCCGGTTTCGCGCGCCGCCCGTCCAGCATCACGATCCCGTTCTCGCAGGCGCGTTTTGCCTCGGAACGCCGCCGGGTCAGACAACACCGCTTAAGGTACAAATCGAGCCGCATATCGAATAAAGACGCGTTGCTGTAACCTGATTGGGGAGTACCCCGCCGCCACATACGGCGGCCTCACTTCTGCGGTCCGCTTCCATAACCCAGATCGTAAGGGCGAACTTCCACGTACAGACGCTCCCGGGTCTCCGAGAGCACCTCTTCAAATCGCTCCTGCAGGCGGACCTGTTGCATGATTTCCTTCACGGCGTCCTGGTCGTCATTCACTCTTACGACATGCCATCCGTACTCCGTCTGTATCGGCGCGCTTATTTCGCCCATTCGCATGGTTTTCAGGACGTCCGAGAATTCGGATGGGAGGTTTTCCTGCGTGAACGGGCCGGGAAGCCTTCCGCCCTTCCTGGCGGTCTCCTCGTGCGCGGAATGTTCTCGCGCCAGCTCCGCGAAATCCTCTCCCGCCTGGGCTTTTTTCGCCAGATCCAACGCTTTGTCGTAGGCCGTCTTCACGTCCCTCGCCGAAGGCTGCAGCGGAATGAGAATGTGCCGCGCCCGTACCTGGTCCCCGGACACTGCTTCCACCTTGATGATGTGGTAACCGAACTTCGTTCTGACCGGCGCGCTGACCTCCCCGGGCCGCAGTTCGAAGGCCGCCTCCTCAAACGCCGGGACCATGCGCCCGCGCGGAAAATAACCCAGGTCGCCGCCGTCCTCCCTGCTTCCCGCGTCGCTGGAATACTGCTGCGCCAGGGCCGCGAAGTCTTCACCGTTTTTCACACGGGCAATGATCGCGTCCGCTTGCGCCCTGACTTCCGCCGCACGGTCGTCGGATGCTTCGATTGCCACCAGGAGATGACTGATACTCAACAATGGCGGAAGTTCGTTCTTGTAGCGCGCCTTATAGTCCTGAACGTCCTTGAACGAGACTTCGACCTGCTCGTTCAGGCGCGTGTACATCCGCTGTCTCAGGAAGTCTTTCCGAAACTCCTGTCTGTACTGGTCGCGCAGGTCCCGTTCCGTTACGCCACCTTCGGAAAGCTGGTTTGCGAATTCCTCTTCGCCATGTTCCGCCTTGAGTTCCCGGACGCGCGAACGGACCGCACGTTCGATGACCTCCTCGTCCACCTCGATGCTGTCCTGTTCCGCCCTGGCCAGCAGGAGCTTTTCCTGGATCATGTTCCCGAGTATAACTTCGAACAACTCACTGACCCTGTCCGGCGTGAGGTCCTCCCGGCTCAGCCCCCGCTGCATGGCAACCAGCGCCATGCTGGACATCACGTCCGAACGCAATACGATCTGATCGTCCACCACCGCGACGATCTGGTCCACCAACTGCGGTTTTGCCGCAACGTTCGCCGTGCATATCAGCGCTGCGCCAGCGGCCAAAGCAAACCGCGCGCGCCCTGGATGGCTTGTTTTCATCTTGTTCCGTCTCCGATTGCGAGGTACCTCCCCACGGCCTTCGCGGGGCGATTGTGCATACGACCCACAACCCTTACTTGTGACTACCGGGGCGTCGTCCGGTTCCGAATGTTCTGTTCAGGGATCGGGCCGGGAATATATCCGTTCAGACGAGGCTCTGCAACACCTTTTTGGCGTTTGCAAGGCGTTCTCTGGGGCCGTCGCCCTCCAGTTCGGCCTCGATCAGCACCTGCTCCCCCAGCGAAAACTGCAGCGGAACCGGCGCAGCCGCTATCCAGGCTTCCACCTGCTTCCTCGTCAGCATCCGGCCGACGGGAAATACAACCGCCAGCATGCGTCCTGTACGTACCGCGTGTGCGCGCAGCTGCCTCGCCAGTATCCGCAGGGATACTGTATCCAGCAGCGCTGCGGCGGGGCCGGGCAACGGACCGAATCGATCCGCCATTTCCTCCTCGAGTGCCAGAACCTCCACCGTCTGCCGGCAGTCGCCGAGGCGTTGGTAGAACTGCATCTTCAGATCTTCATCCGAAATATAGGTTTCCGGAATATAGGCCGATACGGCCACCTGCACCTCCGGCTCCTCGGCCGGCTCGGTTTCATTTCCGTGAATCTGGGCGATCGCCTCTTCCAGCAGACGGCAATAGAGTTCGAAACCGACGGCCGTAATATGCCCGTGTTGTTGTGCGCCCAACAGATTGCCCGTTCCCCGGATCTCCATGTCCCGCATTGAAATATTGAACCCGGAGCCGAGATCCGCGAACTCCTCGATGGCGCGCAGGCGCCGGACGGCCGGCTTCTTCAACGACTTCCACGATGGAATCAGGAGATATGCAAACGCCTGCCGCGCGGATCGGCCCACTCGGCCGCGAAGCTGGTAGAGTTGCGCCAGCCCCATGCGGTCCGCCCGGTTCACAATCAGCGTGTTCACGCTGGGGATGTCCAACCCCGACTCGATAATCATCGTGGAAATCAGGCAGTCGTACCTGGCGTCCAGAAAATCCATCATCACCTTTTCGAGTTGTCTTTCCGGCATCTGGCCATGGGCCACTCCGAAACGCACCTGCGGGACGAGCTGCTCGAGGAAATTCACCATCGCCGGCATCGACTGCACCCTGTTGTGGACGAAATACACCTGCCCCCCCCGGTCGACCTCCCGCAGAATCGCCTCCGCGACCCTCTCCTCGCCAAACGGGAGGACTTCGGTCGTAATCGGCAGCCGGTCCCTGGGGGGTGTGCGGATGATGGACATATCCCGGGCGCCCATCAGCGACATGTGCAGCGTCCGGGGAATCGGCGTCGCCGTCAGCGTGAGTACGTCCACTTGCCGCCGAACCTGCTTGAGCCGCTCCTTGTGGCGCACGCCGAACCGGTGTTCTTCATCGATCACGAGCAATCCCAGATCCCGAAACCGGACGTCCTGGGACAACATTCGATGGGTACCGACCGCAACGTCCACGCGCCCGGCAGCGAGGCCGTCCATCGCCGTCCGCAACTCACGGGGCGTGCGAAACCGGCTCAACACGTCGACCGTAACCGGAAGACCGTCCAACCGCTCCGAAAACGTGCGATAGTGCTGCTGCGCGAGAATGGTGGTCGGCGCCAGAACCGCAACCTGCTTTCCGTCGGCCACCGCCTTGAACGCTGCTCTTACCGCCACTTCGGTTTTTCCGTACCCAACGTCGCCGCACACCAGACGATCCATCGGCGCCGACTGTTCCATATCCTCTTTTACTTCGCGAATTGTCTGAAGCTGATCCCGCGTCTCCTGGAACGGAAACGAAGCTTCAAGTGCTTTCTGGAGCGCTGTATCATTGGAAAATTCGATGCCGGGCGTTGCTTTTCGCTCCGCGTAGAGAGACAGCAACTCCCCCGCCATCTTGAAGACCTCCTTTTTGGTCTTCTCCTTTATGCGTTCCCAGGCTGCCGTTCCCAGCTTGCTCAGCGCCGGTACAATTCCGTCCTGTCCCGCGTATTTTTGTACACGGTCCATCTGGTCCACCGGGACGAACACCCGGTCTCCGCCTCTATAATACATCGTCAGACAGTCCTGTCGGACCCCGTCGACCGTGAGATGTTCGATACCTCCGTAGCGGCCGATTCCATGGTCCACGTGTACGACGAAATCGCCGGCCCGGAGGCTTGAAACGCTGCGAATCGGCGTGGCGTCCTTAAATCGCCTGTAACGGCGCCGCCTGCGGGTGAGCGTATAAATCTCGTGATCGTTCAGCACTGCCACCCGCGCCGTCGGGGACGTATACGTAAAGCCGCTGTGCAGGGTGCCCACGTGTATCGTTATCAGGTGCTCCTCTTCTTCGAGCAGTTCTTCGAAACGCGCTTTCTGGCCCTGGCTCTCGCACAGCAGGACCACCTCGTAATCCGCCTGCCAGTGTCTCCTCAAGTCCTCCTTCAGTGATTCGAGATGACCCTCGTATCGCCTGCCGCCGATGCCGGAGAAGTGGACGCCGTCCTCCGACGGCCCGCCCAGCGGCCAGTTCAGGACACGGCTCATCCCGGACAGCCGTTTCAGAGTCGCATCCGGATGACGGGCGACGGAACACGCCGGAAGCGGCTCCGGCTCTCCGCGCCTCTTCTTCTGGCGCCGTGCCGCCGCCTCCACCCGAGCCCAGGCGTCAGCCGCAGCCGTTTCCACGGCCGCAGGGTCGTCCACAACGACGTAGCCTTCCTGAACGTGATCCAGCAGGCAGGTGTTGTCCCTGTACAAGACGCCCAGGTAATGCTCGAGCCCGTCGAATGCGCCCTGACTCTCCATCAACTCCCGCAGCCCTTCAAGGCCCATCCCGAGCTGCCGTTCCGCTTCGACCAGATGCGTCGCAAACACATCCGACAGTGTCTCCACCAGGACCGCCTCGCGGCACGGCAGCACCCGCACACTTTCGCGTTCGGCTACCGACCGCTGCGTACCCAGATCGAATGCCCGTATCGATTCCACCTCATCGCCGAAAAACTCGATGCGGACCGGGTGCGTGCTGCCAAACGAGCAGACATCCAGGATTCCACCCCTCACGCTGAACTGCCCCACGCCGCCAACCTGGGTCACGCGCTCATAGCCGATATCCACCAGATGTTCCGCCAGTCCATCGGGCGCGACCTCCTCTCCAACCTTAATCTCCTGAACTGCCAGGTCAAACAGGTCGGGAGGCAGGGTATGGCTCATCAGGGCCTCCACCGGCGCAACCACAACCCCCTCACCCGCGCCCTGCAACTGGTCCAGCGCCTCCAGCCGAAGCCCCATCACGTCGAGATGAGGCGACCGGTGGTCGTATGGTGATCCTCCCCAGGCCGGAAACATGCCCACGAGCGCCGAACCCAGCACGCGTTCGAGATCGTCCCGCACTTCCTCCGCCCGGTCCTCCGAAGCACACACCACCAAAACCTGTCCCGTCGTCGCCTCCTCGATACAGGCGATGCCGAACGCCGCCAGCGAACCCGGCAGCCCGCGCACGGGGATTTCGGGGGTTCGCGCGGCGACCAGACGCGCCAGTTCCTCGAACGGCCGGGACTTTACCATCCTGTCATAGATCTGCCTGATCGACATTCAAGCTCCAGAGGACCCCGTTGGCCGTAACGCTTCCGTACGCACAGACGCCAGTGGCGAAAGACGGAAGCCACGGGCCGGAATACCGCTACCAACCCCAACGCCAAAAGGCCCGACCCTGCGTTGAGTCGGGCATTCCAAGTACATACACAAAAAACCACCCTCCCCGAGGAGAAGCAGTTTTAAAATCCCCAGCCATGCGAAGACCGCCGGGAATTTTACGACAGCTTCCGAAGGGAAGTGGTGGGAGTCCGCTATCCGGAGAACTTTCGGGACGCGGCCTGACCGTTCTTTAGAGACCAATAAATGGCGGGGTAGACGGGACTCGAACCCGCGACCTCAGGCTTGACAGGCCTGCACTCTCACCAAAGCTGAGCTACTACCCCGCATCGTTGGAACAAACGCCCGAATCTCCGGCATTTTGGGCGGGCGTAAAGATAACACAGCCCCCTGGTGCTGTCAAGCCTTTTCAGGCAAATGCCGCGCCGCCGCGCGCTTCGTCGGGCGTCCCTCCTTGCCTCAGGCTGCCCTTTGTCTTATATTGATCCGATGCCTCATTTTCGTCCCTGTACCAGGCTCGATTTCGCGGCGGAAACGAGTTTCGGACATAAGTGTCAACCCAAGGTCAGGAGCATGGATTCCACCATGGCCAGCAACAGTCCCATCGGTATCGGTCTCATCGGCATGGGCGTCGTCGGCGCCGGCGTCGTTCGCATTCTCAAACAGCGCGCAGATTATTTCAGTTCTATTCGGGGCGTTGCGTTCGACTTGAGGCGGATCGCCGTGAAAGACGTCTCCAAGTCGCGCGAAAGCGACCTGCCCGATGATATCCTCACCTCTAACGCCAACGAGGTCGTTGACGATCCCGATATCCGGATCGTGGTGGAAGTGATGGGAGGGCTCGAACCGGCCGGGGAACTCTGCCTGAAGGCGCTCGAGAACGGAAAGGACCTGGCCACCGCCAACAAGGCCCTGCTCGCGGAACACGGCAACGAACTGTTCAGCGCGGCCGCGCGAAATGGCGCAAACATCGGCTATGAGGCCAGCGTATGCGGCGGCATACCCATCATCCGGTCGCTGACGGACGGCCTGGCCGCGAACCGGATTCAGTCCATCTACGGAATCCTCAACGGTACCACCAACTACATCCTTACCCGGATGGCGGATGACGGCGGTGATTTTCATGCGATGCTCCGCAAGGCCCAGGAAAAGGGGTTTGCCGAAGCGGATCCTGCAATGGATATCGACGGCACGGACGTCGCCCAGAAACTCGCCCTTCTGTGCCGCATCGCTTTCCGGGTCAGCCTGGATCCCTCGCGAATTCTAAAAGAGGGGATCTCACACGTTTCTCCCCTGGATATAGACTTCGCCAGGGAACTCGGATATACCATCAAGCTACTGGCCATTGCGAAAGCGATTCATGACCGGATTGACGCACGCGTCCACCCCGTCCTGTTGCCCTCCGGCGCGCTTCTGGCAAATATCAAGGATGAATTCAACGCCGTGGAGATCGTTGGGAATGCTGCCGGGCCTCAGGTACTCTACGGCCGCGGCGCAGGACAGATGCCCACGGCCAGCGCCGTGGTATCCGATCTGCTCGACCTCGCCGAACGCCGTCTGAACGGCCGGTCCGCTGGTCGTCCGGCTCTCGCCGATCTGCCCCAGGCAGAAGCAATTCCGCCCGAAGAGGTCGAAACCAGCTTCTACTGCCGATTTACCGTGTACGATCAACCCGGCGTACTCGCGCGGATCGCGCGGATCTTTTCGGAGCAGAAAATCAGCATCGCGACCGTAATCCAGCACGGCCGGTCCGAAACCGAGCAGGGCACCGTGCCGCTTATCATGACCACGCACGAGGCTCGGGAAGCCAGCATGCGTACGGCGGTTCAGCAGATCGACCGGCTTTCCGTAATCACCGAACCTTCGCAGATCCTTCGCATCGAAGCGCTGTAGAATGAACCGGCCGTAGCCCGGATGGGCTTTTTCAACGGGCTGCTATTGCACGTCTCCGTTGAGGCCGGTTTCCGGCGGAAGCCCTTCCGACCCGTCCCCGTTATTCTGTGAAATCACGCGCGCGACGTCCATCACCTCGTCATCGTCGTCAAGATTGATCAGCCGCACGCCCTGCGTATTTCTTCCAATTGAGCTGATTTCGTGGATCGGCTGCCGGATCAGGATGCCGTTCAGGGTCACGATCATCAGTTCATCCTCGTCCTCCACGCCCTTCACCGCCACCACCTTGCCGTTACGATCGGTTGTCCTGATGTTGATCACGCCCTTGCCGCCGCGGCGGGTCAGCCGGTAATCCGATACGCCCGTCCGCTTGCCGTATCCCTTCGCGGAAACCGTAAGCAGCGTGCTGTCGGCGTCCTGCACCACCACCATGCACACCACCTCGTCGTCGTCGTCCAGGGAAACGCCTCGCACCCCCCGGGCGCCCCGACCCATATCGCGCACATCGTGTTCGTGAAACCGGATGGCCTGACCGTTTCGGGTTGCCAGCACGATTTCCTGTGACCCATTCGTGATTTCGGCTCCAATCAACCGGTCGTCGTCGAGGATGTTCATCGCGATGATTCCCCCGCGCCTGGGCCGGCTGTACGCCGGCAGGACCGTCTTCTTGACCAGACCGTTGCGCGTCACCTTCATCAGATAGCGCCCGTCGTCAAACGCTCTGACCGGCACGATGGCGGCCACTTTGTGACCCTCGCCGATCTCGATCAGGTTGACGACCGGACGCCCGCGGGAAACACGACCGCCTTCGGGAATCTCGTGTACCTTCAACCAGTGACAGTGCCCCCGATCCGTCAGAAACAGAATGTAGCTGTGGGTGGAGGCGATGAAAAGGTGTTCCACGAAATCCTCTTCCTTGGTCCGCATTCCCGTCACCCCGCGCCCGCCCCTGCGCTGCTGCCGGTAGGTGTCCACCGGAATCCGCTTGATATATCCCTGATGGGAGATGGTGATGACCATATCCTCGTCGGCGATCAGGTCTTCGATGTTGAATTCCGAAGCGGACAATACGATGTTGGACCGTCGTTCGTCCCCGTACTTCGCTTCTACCTCCGCCAGTTCGGACCGTACAAGCCCCATTCGCTCCTGCCTGCTGTCCAGGATCGACTTGAGCCGTGCGATCTCCCTGACCAGCGCCTCGTATTCTTCCTCGATCTTACGGTGTTCGAGTCCGGTCAGCCGCTGTATGGTCATCGTCAATACTGCCTGCGCCTGCCTCTCGGACAGGGACAGACGTTCCATCAGGACCGAGCGGGCGGCATCCGGATCGGCCGCCCCCCGGACAATTCGGATGACTTCCTCTATTGCATCCAGCGCAATTCTCAACCCCTCCAGGATGTGCGCGCGGTCCTCCGCCACCTGAAGCTCGTACGAGGTGCGCCGAACGACCACGTCGTGCCGGTGGTCTATATAGTGCTGCAGCAACTGTTTCAGATTCAACTGCCGTGGCTGCCTGTCCACCAGCGCAATCATGTTGGCGCCGAACGTGCTTTCCAGCTGGGTATGTTTGTACAGCTGGTTCAGGACCACCTCGCTATAGGCATCCTGCTTCAATTCCACCACAACCCGCATCCCCTTGCGGTCGGACTCGTCCCGGATATTCGAAATCCCTTCGATCCGCTTCTCTCGAACCAGGTCGGCCATCTTTTCAAGCAACGCGGCCTTGGCTACCATATAAGGGATTTCCGTAATCACGATGTTCTCGCGTCCGTTCTTCAGGGTCTCCACGGCGGCGGTCGCACGCACGCGTATCAGTCCGCGTCCGGTACGGTAGGCATCCAGCACGCCGCTCATCCCGTAAATCACGCCGCCGGTTGGAAAGTCCGGACCCTTGATGTATTCCATGAGATCCAGGACTTCCAGGTCGGGATTGTCGATCAGCGCCACCAGTCCGGCGACGACTTCGCGGAGGTTGTGCGGAGGAATCGCCGTCGCCATCGTCACGGCGATACCCACGGCGCCGTTGCAGAGCATATTCGGAAAACGGGACGGCAGGACAGTGGGTTCTTCGAGCCTTTCGTCGTAATTCGGGTTGAAATCCACCGTGTCCTTGTCGAGGTCCTGCAACATCTCGCTGCCCGTGCCGGCCATCCTCGCCTCGGTATACCGCATGGCCGCCGGAGGATACCCGTCGATCGAGCCGAAATTGCCCTGTCCGTCCACCAGCGGATAGCGCAGCTTGAAGTCCTGCGCCAGGTTGACCAGCGTGGGGTAGACGATTTCCTCGCCGTGAGGGTGGTAATTCCCCGAGGTATGCCCGGCGATATTGGCGCACTTCCTGTGCTGTCGCGTGGGCCCCAGGCCCAGGTCGTTCATTGCGATGAGGATGCGCCGCTGCGAGGGCTTGAGTCCGTCACGCACATCCGGCAACGCACGATTCACCAGCGTGCTCATGGAGTAGTCCAGCATCGACTTCTTCAATTCGTCGCCGATGTCCATCGGAACGATCCGCTGCCGAGCGCTCATCATGCTTCGTGTCTCCCCTGTTAGAACCGGCGTGTCGCCGGGACAGGCGCCTTACGCGTTCACCCGGGACCGCTTGCGTCCACGTCCGCTTCCAGCGCGTGCGTTTCCACGTATTTCCGGCGCGGCCCGACCTCGTCGCCCATCATCATCGTGAAGGCCCGCTCGGCCTCCATGACGTCGCTCTGCGTGAGACTGAGCAATGTACGGGTCTCCGGGTTCAGCGTGGTCTCCCAGAGTTGCTCCGGATTCATCTCCCCGAGCCCCTTGTACCGCTGTACCATAACGCCGTTGGCATCCTCGCCCATGGTCTGAAGTATGGCGTCCCGCTCGGCCTCGTCGAAGGCGTACTGTTGTTTACGGCCTTTCTTTATGAGGAAGAGCGGGGGTTGGGCGATATAGACCTTTCCGTTGGTAATCATGGGCCGCATGTATCTGAAGAAGAAGGTCAGCAGCAGGGATCGGATGTGAGACCCGTCCACGTCCGCGTCGGCCATGATGATCACCTTGCCGTAACGCAGTTTCTCGACGTCGAAGTCGTCGCCGACACCCGCGCCGAGAGCCAGGATCATGGGCTGCAGTTTCTCGTTGCTCAATACCTTGTCTATACGCGCTTTTTCCACGTTCAGCAACTTGCCCCACAGCGGCAGTACCGCCTGAAACGCGCGGTCCCGACCCTGTGCCGCCGATCCACCCGCGGAATCTCCCTCCACCAGATAGATTTCCGTCTCGTCCTTGTCGTTGAGCGTGCAGTCCAGTAGCTTCCCCGGCAGTCCTCCGCCTTCGAGCACGCTCTTGCGGCGTACGAGCTCCCGCGCCTTTCGCGCGGCTTCCCTGGCCCTGGAGGCTTCGATGGCTTTCTGCAGGATTTTCTTCGCCACCGAGGGGTTTTCCTCGAAGTATGCCGTGAGTTTCTCTCCTACCAGCGACTCGACAATTCCCTTCACGTCGCTATTGCCCAGCTTCGTCTTGGTCTGCCCCTCGAACTGCGGTTCCGGTACCTTGGTACTGATCACGGCGGTCAGGCCCTCGCGTGCATCCTCCCCGCTGAGACTGACCTTTTCGTTCCTGAACAGGCTGTTCCTGGCGCCGTACGCGTTGAGCGTTCGCGTAAGCGCCGTCCGAAACCCGGTCTCGTGGGTGCCGCCCTCCTTGGTGTGGACATTGTTTGCAAAACTGTAGATGTTTTCCGAATAGGAATCGTTGTATTCAAAGGAGATTTCCACACCTGTTCCTTCGCGGATACCCTCGAAGTAAACCGGAGGGTGAAGCGCCGTCCGGCCCTCGTCCAGGTATGCCACGAATGCATTGATCCCGCCATCGAAATGGAACGATTCCTGAAAACCCACCCTTGCGTCCGTTAACGTTATCCTCAGGCCGCTGTTCAGAAACGCCAGTTCGCGCATCCGGTTCACCACGGTTTCCAGGTGGAATTCGATGGATTCGAATACCGCGCCGTCGGGCATGAATGTGGTGGTTGTTCCCGGCTCCTCCCTCCGGCCGATCTCTTCCATCTCACCCGTGGGAACGCCCCGCTCATACCTCTGACGAAAAACCCGACCCCGTTTATCGGGCAGCGACGAACAGACTTCCACCTCGCACCAGGTTGAAAGCGCGTTCATCACCGAAACGCCCACCCCGTGCAGACCGCCCGATACGGCATAGGTCTTCTTGTCGAACTTGCCTCCGGCGTGCAGGACGGTCATGACCACCTCGAGGGCGGGACGGTTTTCCGTAGGGTGGAGGTCCACCGGGATACCCCTGCCATTATCCGCGACGGTAAGGCTTCCGTCGTCGTTAATGGTTACGTCCATGCGGTCGCAATACCCTTCGAGCGCCTCGTCTACGCTGTTGCTCACCACCTCCCAGATGAGATGGTGGAGCCCCTGGGCGCTCGTATCTCCGATGTACATCGCGGGGCGTTTGCGAACCGCCTCAAGACCCTTGAGGACCTGTATATTGTCGGCGCCGTATTCCGGCTGCGAAACAACTTCGGCCATAGCCACTCCTTATTGGGATCGATGTGAATCCCGGCGATTTCTCAATCCAACATCCATCTCCAGCCTCTTTCGGTGATGCCACGCGCGCGCGGGACGTTCACCTTCCGAAACGGATGGACGTTACGACCTCCCGTCCCACGGCCTCGTTCAACCTGGCCTGTATGCGGTGCCGTTCGATCGACAGCCGGTGGCGCACCGCGTCGTGTGTGATCCGGATTACGAGTTCCCCCTGTCGAATCTCGGCCGGTCGGGCTATCGCGTCGGGCACACCGGTAAGTTCGTCAATCAGCTCCGGCAACAGCATCAACGCGCGCTGCTCGAGGAGCTTCTTCCCTATGCCCAGCGCGCGTACGGCCTCCCTCAGGGCCTCTCTCATGGTAACGGTACCCGCGCCCGTTCGATCGACCCGTTGCGTGCGGCTTGCGATTTTTTCCGTGAAACCCATCTCATGCAATCCGTCGATAAAGTCGCACTTCAGGCCAGCCCGTATGGGCCTTCTCAATGGGTTGTCACGTCCCGGGAAGCCCCGGGCCTCTAAATGGTCAGCATTTGAAATCCGCGGTCCTCGAACTTCACTCCGGGTTCCCGCGCGGCGGTGACGAATACCTGGCCGAATGACGTGAAAAGCTCCATGGCCGCTTCTGATCGGTGCCGGTCCAACTCCGCGAAGACGTCGTCCATCAACAGCACCGGGGATCGGCCGGTGTGGGAATTCAGGTACGCGGCCTCCGCAAGTTTCCAGGCCAGCAGAATGCTCTTGAGTTGACCCTTGGATGCGAATTTGTGCGCGCTTCGGCTATCGAGCGTGAAAATCAGGTTGTCCCTGTGCGGACCGGCCAGCGTATAGCCCAGGTCCGCTTCATCTGCCCGCTTTCGATTGAGTTCGGCCTTCAGAATTTCCTGGCCGCGGTCTCGTTCATCAGGGCTTACGGGACTTCGATAGACGAGCCCGACCTGTTCCCTGTCCTGCGAAATCTTTTGATAGTATTCGTGGATTGCGGGCCGCATCGCATCCAGCGCGTCCAGTCTTTCGCGAATGATTCGCGCCCCGAGTGCCGCCAGTTGAACGTCCCAGGGCGCCAGTTGGCCGACATCCGGCACCCGTCCACGACCCTCTTTCAGCAGCCGGTTTCTCTGGGCCAGTACGCGACGGTATTGATCCAGATCGGACAGATAGGAGGCCTTGCTCTGGGAGACGAGGATGTCCAGGAGACGGCGACGCTGGGGGGGATCCCGCAAGACCAGGTCTACGTCTTCCGGGAAGAACAAAACGGCGTTAAACGTGCCGACAAGGCTCGAAAGGCGGGGGAGCGGGGCTGAATCCAGAAGCGCTTTTTTTTTGCCGGCGCGGCGATCGAACGCGATTCGAATCGACCTCGAGCGGTCTTCGCAGGTGACGCCCGCTTCGATGACGAAGTATTCCGCCCCCCACCGAACGACGTCCCTGTCTCGTGAGCCGCGACCGGATCGGGCTATGGCAAGAAAATAAATGGCTTCCAGAAGGTTTGACTTGCCCGCGCCGTTTTCGGCGCAAACCGCGGTCTTCCGGCCCGGAAATTCAAAGTCGACGGCATCGAAATTTCGATAGTTGAAAAGCTTGAGCGCCGTGAGGTACAAAACCCTTCGCCAATCAGTCGTTTATCCTAAGCGGCATCAGCAGGCAGAGATAGTCTTCGCCTTCCGGCTGCTCCGCCGGACGAATGATCCCCGCGGCCATCGGCCCGTCCAACTCGAACAATACCTGCTCGGAGTCGATCCGCCTGAGAATATCGAGGAGATAGTTCGAATTATAACCGACCACCATTTCGTTGCCGCTGTATTCGGCTTCCAGCTCCTCGCGCGCCTCGCCTCCAATCTCCTGGCTTGAGGCGGAGAGCACGACGCGGTCGGTGTTCATTTCCAAGCGCACCTGGTGGGTCTGCGCGCTTGACAGGATCGAGACCCGTCGAACAGCTGGCATGAACTGGCCGTTGGGCACCTTCATTCTGGTGGCATTGTCCTGGGGGATCACTTGCTCGTAGTCGACATAGGGCCCTTCGACCAGACGCGAAAACAGACGTATGGCGCCCCCGGCGCCCGTCTCGGAGCCATTTGCCGCCCGCAGATCGAACACGAGGTGATTCTGACCGAACAACACCCGGCCCAGGCTGCATCCGGCGGAATCCAGCTTCACCAGATGGTTCAGCGCCCGGGTGGGAACGATTGCTTCGGTTGAGACCTCCTGCGCGTCCGCCGGGGAGAGGCTCCTGGAGTACCGGACCAGCCTCGCGCCGTCCGTGGCAACCATGGTCATCCGGCCGCCCCCGACCTTCCAGAAGACGCCGTTCAGTACGGGCCTGGTTTCGTCTCTGGATACGGCAAACGACGTTTTCTGAATCATGTCCCGCAACAACAGGCCCTCGCCACCGGACTCGCGCTCTTCTTCGGGTTCGAAAGCCATCTCGGGGCCCTCGATTTCGGCGGGCAATTCGGGAAAGTCTTCTGCAGGCGCCGCCATGAGCGCATACGATCCTTCCAGACCTGACTGGCACTGAAGCGTCACGCGCCCGGACGCTTCGGTGAGAACAACGGGACCCTCCGGCAACTCCCGTACGATTTCGGCGAATTTTCGCGCCGGGACCGTGGTCGATCCAGGTGTTTCCACGGTGCCCGCCAGCATACAGTTGATGGAGATATCCAGGTCCGTAGCGGTCAGGCACACTTCTCCGCTCTCGTTGGTTCCGACAAGTATATTCGAAAGCACCGGGAGGGCTGTTTTAGATGGAACGATATCCAGCACCGAATTGATGCCCCAGATGAGCAATTCCTGCTCGATAACCACCTTCATTTTAAGTCTCCCTGGAACAGACGCTGCTCCACCAGAATCCGGTTGAAATTCAGGGATTGAATTCGCAGGAAAAAGCGCCTTGATCGGCCGCAGGTTTCTAAACCGTAATATACTGATTTTTATCGAATTTGTCAACGATCTTTGTCTATTTCGAAGTCCTCCGGAAAGCCTCTTTTGAAACGCCCGGTACGGCATCGCGACAAAGCGGGATTCGGCCTGTTCCGCGCCCCCCGGAAATGCCCCGTGTCAGCGACCGTCTTTCTCTGTCAACAGCGGCGGAAGCGCGCGGATTCCGGTGTGGATTCAATGACGCTGCGGCGCCCCGGGTCAGCGTCTCGAATCGCCGGCGCGACAACCACCCCGCCAGGAAAACGCATCGTCCCTTATCCGGACTGAATTATTCACAATCAGCGCTGTGAACAATTATCGGCGATTCCACCGGGATTCTTGTCTGGACTTCGAGTTCAAATGTATATTTATACGATAGATACGAGTATAATGCACCTATGGTTTTCCCGAATCGGGCTGTGTGGAGAATTCTCTGGAGGAATTGTGGAACAGGAGAGGGTCGATAAAATCCAGCGGCGAACACGTGAACAACACGCTGCATATGCACATGTTTTCCATAACGATCCAACATTTCAGTAAACGGGTTTTCCTGCAGGAGACCGCCTTAAATCCGCCTTCTCCACTTTCCCCACATCCATGTAGTTATTGTATCTTGGAATTCATGGAATAAAGAATAAGAATACTATAAATCAAATGCAGGTTGTCTCTTGTGGATATCGTCACGCATTATCAAAGAAAAGACCGATTCATCATACTGAATCGGTCGTTCCATTCGACAGGGTATGCAAAAGCGCCGCAGGCCTGGCAGTCCGTACGCCGCCCGTTGAGGGGTTCAGGCCGATGCGAACTGTTGAACCCGGTTCTGTATCCGGCTGACAAGAACCTGGAAATCCGGATCGTCTGCAAGCCTGGCAGCGATGTTTTTGCACGCGTGAATCACTGTTGTATGATCCCGATTTCCGAATTCAGTGCCGATTGACTTGAGCGGCGCCCGCGTGAGCCTTCTGCAGAGGTACATGCAGATATGTCGTGCTGTTGTGATTTCCTGCCTTCGGGTGGCGCCAGTCAACAGTTCCACCGAAATATTGAAGTATCCGGCGGTGCGTTTCTGAATCTCATCAATGCTGATCGCGGGCGAAGTGATGGATTTCGCGCGGCCCAGACTTTTTATGGTATCCCTTGCGATTTCGAGGGAGACGGGCGCGCGTTTATATACCGAAAAAGTAATGAGGTGCGTGAGGGCGCCTTCCAGCTCCCGGATGTTCGAGTTGATCTGCTCAGCCATGAAACGGGCGACTTCGCTGGGAATACGCACGCCATGATCGCCTGCTTTCTGATTGATGATCGCCATCCGCGTCTCCAGGTCAGGCCGGTCGATATCCGAAACGAGGCCCCACTGGAATCGTGAGATCAGTCTGTCCTCGAATCCTTTCAGGGTTGACGGGGGACGGTCGGAACTCAGGACGATCTGTTTGTTCAGTTGATACAATGTATTGAACGTGTGAAGGAGTTCACGCTGGCATGCCTCGGTCTTCACGTAGAACTGAATGTCGTCAATCAGCAGGATGTCGGCGTTTCGATAAATTTCGACATAGGCCGAAGTATCCTGTTTCTGAATGGCTTTCAGATAGTCGGTGAAGAACTTTTCTGCGGAGGTGTACACGACGCGTCTGGCCGTGCCGTTGCGTACGCAATAGTCGGCGATAGCCTGCAGCAGGTGCGTTTTCCCGAGGCCCACGCCACTGTAGATGACGAGAGGATTGTAGGATGTCGAGCCGGGCGACTCCGCGACGGCTTTCGCCGCCGTGAATGAGAACTGATTGCTCTCGCCGACGATGAAATCTTCGAATCGGTATCGGGGGTTCAGGGGAAATACGGCTTCGGAAACGGGACCGGGAACGACCGTTTCTTTCGGGGGCGCGGGCTTTCGCTCGGGAGCGGATACGTCAGTTGTCAAGAAATCCAGTGGCGCCCCGGCGGAAGCGGGTGAATTTTTCTTGACGGAAAACCTGATCTCGGGAGCCCAGGATGTGATCTCCTCTATCGTAGACCGGATGAGATCAAGCCAATGCTCCTCCAGCCATTCTACGAAAAAGGACGTTGGCACCTCGATTACGGCGAGTTTTGCGTCAAACTGCGTTGCGGATGTCCGGGCGAACCATGTCCCGTAGGCGTTCGCTTCGATCTTCTCCTCAATCCTCCGCAAACACTGGTCCCAGAGGCCGGAATGTTTGTCAACCATAGAGACAAAACCGCCCATACGTTAGCGGTGGAACTGAGCCATCGCCAAGCCTGATCTGCTATATATGAGAGAGTTGGCGGGGACGTACGCCGAGCCCTGCCGGAAGCCAGAAGATCATCTATGGAGGGAGTATTGCAGAAGATATTCTGGGGGGATGGAATTCACCGCAGATAAAGAGGTGAATTCCTCACAAGCGGACAATACAAAGTCCTGCCGGTGGCTGACCGGCCACAAGAAAAATCAGATTCGAGTATAAATATAGTATACGGGGGAGCCGCCGAAGGAACAGCCTCGGCGATCAGGATGGGGCCAAGCTAAAGAATAGAATCGCAAAAGTCAAGACCTTTTTGGCCAATTTTTCTGCTGATTTTGCAAGAATGACTCGAACTTGCCGATATACTTTATATTGTGTAAATTTTGAGATAAACACAATATATAGTCGTATTTTTCATAGGCTTAGCGTTGCCGACGAAATCCCTTGACAAAGATTCGTTCCCCATCTATATTCATAACTTCCTACAATTCATCTAGATACAACAACTGTCGTTCTTTGCGCAACGCACGGACAATTTCCAATGAAGCGGACATTCCAGCCCAGCAACCGGAAGCGTAAGAACAAACACGGTTTTCGCCATCGCATGCGAACCCCTGGCGGGCGTCAGATCTTTTCCAGGCGCCGCCGAAAGGGCCGCGTTCGGGTCTCTCTCTAGCATCATGTCCGGGACATTCGGCCGTCTGCGCGGGGAGACTCAGCGTCTACGGCGGGACGGTTCGGTATTCCGGGGCCGCTGGCTTCACGTCCGTGCCGGTAAATCCACAGAAGAGCGTATTATCATCTCCGTGCGCAAGCGGTATGGAAAGGCGGTTGCGCGAAATCGCGCACGGCGGCGAATTCGTGCAATCTGCAGGGAAATGGAGCCGCACCGCAGCACGGGTCATCTGGTCATCATATCAGTCGGCGACGGGTCGGCCGCTGCAGGGTTCCCGGACTTGCGCAGCGATTTAATCGCTGCATTCGGAAAACTGGGTCTTCTCCACCGTTCGGCCATTCCGCCGTAGCAGTCCGTTAATAGTGTCGCTCTGCAGGGCGAGGCCGAGCAAAGCAGGTTTTCCACCGCAAAGGCCGGCTGTAGCCCGGATGGACTCTTTCAACGGACTGGCAGGGGTTGCTTCCTCGCTGAATCGCCCTCCACTCAGTCTCCGGATGTGTATCGCCCCCCTCGTCACGCCCACCGCCAGAGTTCCGACCCGGAAACAGAATTTTGAGAATCGACCGATACGTCTGCCCCGGCGGCAAAAGGGTCGGCACACGATGACACTTTGAATGTGCCACTTTCCGGTCTTCTTCGCGCAGGTCCTCGACAAAACAGGTCTGACGGATGGATAAGCGTACAATCCTCGCATTTATTTTGATCGGCCTGATCATTATTCTCTATCCCCATTATATGGAATGGTTAATGGGTCCGGAATTACCGGTTTCGCCACCTGATCCGGTCCCCGTCGAAAACCTGCGGACGCCGCTGCATCCACCAGCCGACCGTCCCGCCGAACCGCCCCAAATTACGCCGGAAGCGCCGCGGGTCACATTCACGGATCAGTCGGGTAGCGCGCCCGCTGTACGCGGAGAATTCGCCGCACGGGACGTCATTGTGGAGACCGATCTCTTTACCGCCACGTTCAGTACTCGCGGCGGGGTCCTGAGCCGGCTTGTGCTTAAGGGCTACGATCATCCCGACGGCGGTCAGCTGGACCTGCTCGCTTCCGGGAGTGCCGCGCTGGGCCTTTCACTTGCCGGTGAGCCGCTGGATGCATACGAGTTTTCCACTGACACACCCGGACTCACGCTGGTCGGCGGGGAACAGGCCGAGTTGATCTTCAGGGGCCAGGCGGGAACGCGAACGGTTGAGAAGCGGATCCGATTCCAGGGCAATCGCTACCGCGCTGACATGGCGGTGGCCGTTTCGGGTCTGCAGCCTCAGGAAAAGCTGGGGATTGGATGGTCGGGCAGCCTGGCCGATACCGAGAACAACCCCGAAGAAAACGCGGCCTATATGTCGGTGGTTACGCGTGCGGGCGGAGAAGTGGAAATCTGGGATGTGGCGGATCTCGGACCCGACGGGGACCCACCGCCCGGCGGTCGGATCTCGTGGGTTGGAATCAGGAACAAGTACTTTCTGGTCGCCCTGATTCCCCCGGAAGGCAGCTATGGCCTGAATATGGCCGGCGACATGCGCGATATCGCCGAGTGGTACGACGTCGAAATCCTTTCGAAAGGGGTCGAACCGGGACAGCGCTACGGGGTTTATTTCGGCCCGATCTCCTACGATCGGCTCAGGCAGCAAAATCAGGATTTGTCAGGCAGTTTTCGGGAGCTTGAGATGGAGGAGTTCATGGAGTATGGTTTTGCCATCTTCCGTCCCATCATCAAGCCCATCACCAATCTGAATCTCAGAGCCTTTCTCGCGCTCCATCCCCTGATTCCGAACTATGGTCTGGTCATTATCGTCTTTTCCGTGCTGATCAAAATCGTGGTGTTTCCGCTGACGCACAAGAGTCTTGAGGCTGCCGCCAGGATGCAGCAACTTCAGCCCCAGATCGCCGCGATGCGCGAGAAATATCCGGACGACCAGCAGAAGGTCAGCAGGGAAATGATGAAGCTCTACAAGGAGGAGGGCGTCAACCCGCTCGGGGGCTGCCTGCCGATGGTCATCCAGATGCCCATCCTCTTTTCGCTGTTCAACGTGTTCAGGGGCGCAATCGAACTCAGGCAGTCCGAGTTCGTGTTCTGGATTACGGACCTGTCGCAGCCGGACCGGTTATACATCGGCGGTTTTGAAATCCACCTTCTGCCGCTGCTTATGGCCGTTTCCACGTTTGTACAGTCAAAAATGACCATGAAGGACCCCAAACAGGCGTTCATGGTCTACATAATGCCCGTTTTCATGACATGGATATTCTGGAGCATGTCGTCAGGTCTGGTGCTCTACTGGACCATGTTCAACGTACTCACCATTTTACAGCAGCAAGTCATGGAACGCGTGAAGCGGGTACTCGGCACGCGCTGAGAAGTTGTTTTAAAGTTCCCGGTGAGTCCCGAGCGCGAGCGAAAATGTGTCGGGCAAGGCGGGCAAATTCGCCCATATTTGGGTATACGGGTGGATTTGCCCAACGCAGAACGACGCTTTTGCAGCCGCGCGAAGACCGCTGGGGGTTTTAAGACAGCTTCTGGGGATATGTTCGGATGAGACCGTCGGACCGCGATACCATTGTCGCAATCGCCACCGGTCACGGCGAGGCAGCGATAGGCATCGTCCGGCTTTCGGGTCCGGAGGCGGTAGGAATTGCCTCCGGTTTTTTTTGTGGTTCCCCTGAACTGGACCGGGTCGGGGACCGGCGCCTGACGTACGGGAAATTCGTCGTCGGAGACCGGGATCTGGATGAGGTCCTGGTCTCCGTGATGAGGGGGTCGCGGTCGTTTACCGGCGAAGATACGGTCGAGTTCAACTGCCACGGAGGCCCTCTGCTTCTGCGGCGCGCGATGGAGGCCCTCGTGTCGGCGGGCGCCCGTCCGGCCGAACCGGGTGAATTCACCCGGAGGGCCTTTCTGAATGGCCGAATTGACCTCACGCAGGCGGAAGCCATCGCGGATATGATTACCGCGAGGGCGGACCGGAGTCTTCAGTCCGCATACTTTCAGTTGCGCGGCGGTTTGAGATCCAGGTTCGAGGATCTGGCGGAAGCCCTTCGGGATTCGCTGACGTTGCTGGAGGCAGGGCTCGACTTTTACGAAGACGCTGAGGTCGAGCAGGACGCCATCGGCCCATCGCTGAAGCGGGCGGCGGAAGAAATCGAGCGCCTGAGCGCCTCCTACCGCCACGGGAAGGTGATACGCGACGGCGCGCTTGTTGCGCTGGCAGGCCCTCCCAACGCGGGCAAATCGAGCCTGCTCAACCGGCTGCTGGAAGAGGACCGGGCGATCGTGTCGCCGGTTTCAGGAACAACGCGTGATACGATTGAAGAGTCCATCACGCTGGAAGGCATTCGCGTATCGCTGGTCGACACGGCCGGTATCGCACAGCCTCGGGACGCCATCGAGCGCGAAGGCGCCCGCCGGTCAAGGGAAGCCATAGCCAGGGCAGCGCTTGTGCTGCTTGTCGTGGATGCCTCCGTCCCCGCAGCCGCGGGACTGGAAGACATGGTCTCGGACGTGAATCCCGCGAATGTGGTTCTCGTGAAGAACAAGAATGACCTGGGTCTTCACGCCGACTGGCGCGGAGATCGCCCGTCTCAGGAGGTCACGGTCTCGGCCCTTACCGGGGAGGGCATCGACCGTCTCAGGAAACTTGTCGCCGGAAGCGTCATGACGGCATCCGATCCCGACGCGGTTACGCACGCGCGGCACGCCGAGGCGTTGCGGCGCGCGGGGGACGCTCTTGGCCGGGCGACGGGGGCGCTGGATCAGGGGCTGCCGCGAGAGGTAATCGCGGTCGATCTGAGGGAAGCGGCCGACGCATTGGCCGAGATTGTCGGCGAGATTACATCGGACGAAATCCTGGACCGGATCTTCAGTACGTTTTGTATAGGCAAATAGCGGAGAGGCGGTGAGAGGGTAGAGGTTAGACGGCAGAAAAAAGGCGGGTAGAGGTAAGTGGGTAGACGGTAGATGAAATCCTTGCCCGGTATGTTATCCCTTCTTGCCTCCGGCACGTGAAGAAATCATACAAGGCAGGCAATCTCTCCCCTCTCACGGCTTACGTCTCACCTGGTGTTGGGGCCGGGTGTGGTCCTCTACCCTCTACCGTCTCCCCGCCTTTAGATGTTCCACGTGAAACATCGGATGCGGTCTATGGAGTCGGTGTGTTGCGTTTTCCAGATGCGCGGGGAGAAGCGGTGACCGATCAGGAATTCCTTGCAGCCGCGGAGGGTTTGTCAATTACGTTGTCCGAAGAGCAGGCCGCGCTGTTCAATCGATATGAGGCGTTGTTGAAGAGCTGGTCCCTGCGCGTGCGACTGGTTTCCCGGGGGGACAGAGACAAGATCAGGGAACGCCACTTTATCGACAGTTTGCGGCTGACGCCCTTTCTGCCCCGCGGGGAAATTTCGTTGCTGGACCTGGGATCCGGCGCGGGTTTTCCGGGCGTGCCGGTCAAGATCGCGCGCCCGGAGGTGAAGGTTGCGCTCCTGGAGTCGGCGCGCATGAAGGGGCTTTTCCTGAACCACCTGGCGGGAGAACTCAAACTGGACGGGCTTTGCGTATTGGCCGAGCGGGCGGAGGATGCGAGCGAGCGAGCCGAACATCGCGGGAGATACGATATTGTAACGGCCCGGGCGGTGGGCGCGCTGCCGGTCCTGTGGCGCCTTTCGTCCGGATTCCTCAAGAAGGATGGTGAACTGCTTGCGCTGAAGGGTCCCGGCGGGCTCAGGGAAGTAGAGGAATTCGGACCCGATGGCCCGGAGGTTTCCATTGAATCCATGTCGACCGGAAGGCCCCGCGGGAACACGATGCTCGTCAGGATATCGACGCGTCGCGGGTGATCATTCGCACTGAACGAGCTCGATCAGGACGCCCGATGCGCTCCTGGGATGTACGAAAGCCACCCGTCTCCCGAGCGCGCCCGTCCGGATCGCGCCGGAGATCGTGAGCCCCTCTTCTTCGCAGGTTGAGACTGCCGCTTCGATATCCTTCACCCGGATCGCGATGTGGTGCAGGCCCTGCCCCCGCCCCGAAAGGAATCGCGCAAGAGGACTCCCGTCGTGCAGTGGTTCGAGCAGTTCTAGCCGCGTCAGGCCGGCGCCGCCGAGAAACATGGCCCGGACTCCTTCCGAATCTACGGTTTCTTCCTCCATTCTTTCGAACCCGAGAATGGAATAGACGGCCAGGGTCCGGTCAATCTCCTCCACGGCGATGCCCACATGGTCCACGAGTCCGTCCACGATTATCCTCCCGGTCTGTAGGATTCAAAGACAGCGCGCAGCCTGTCCGATATCTCGCCCACGGTCGCGCCGCAGTCCAACGCTGCGTTCGAGGCGCCGGAACCCTTCCCCGAAGCACCTCTCGCCCAGTTGCTAGTTAAAGGGTGAAGCGTTGTGCTGCACGAGTACCCGGTTCATGTCTACCCCGATCGTCACCATTGTCTGGATCAGGCGCGCATCGGGTCCCTCGCCATCGTACAGATTGACCGGCGTGTAGATATCCATTGCGTAGCGCGGCGCCAGCGGAACGAACCCGGGGACGACCGGCAGGGTGCCCGGTGCACCTTCGCTGATGTTGGGATTCTGGTCGATTTCCCGCAGCATCATC
>CAZKDZ010000068.1:0-55898 GCA_964551635.1 uncultured bacterium
GCGTGCGATATTCCGCCTTGCGCACCGGACGGCCAGGAGGCTGGTATCCAGCAACTGAACTTCGCGGGCGCGATT
Organism: uncultured bacterium; assembly: GCA_964551635.1. GTDB lineage: Bacteria > Latescibacterota > UBA2968 > UBA2968 > JAAXHE01. Next base: position 76 of record CAZKDZ010000068.1, read on the forward strand.
CGCGGCAGCAATTCCGATCGCGCCGTATCCGCACCCCAGATCGAGTACGCGATCTCCGTCGTTGACCTCGACCGTTTCGATCAGGATCCGGGCGCCTGCATCCAGTCCACGGCATGAAAAGACGCCCGCCGACGCCTCGAACGCGAATGAGCCACCGGGCAGATCGGTCACCTCGAAGGCCGGCGCCGGATCCACAGGATGCGCGCCGGGTTCGGGCGAGCCCTTGCCAGACCGGTAGACACGAAACCCCGATTTCGACGCCGGGGTTTCAACATGCCCGAATACAGCCTCCATTCGGCGACGATAGCTCTCTACGCCCGTGTTTCGCCGTCCACCCAGAAGAAAACGTCCGTGAATTGCCATTTTCCGGTATGCCGCATCGATGAGTTCGAACACACGCGGCTTGGACTCCCATCGTGCGGGAGCGTAGAGGACCACGTCGAAACCGGGGCCGGTGAGGACAGCCGGGGAGACCTCGAGCCAGGCGCACGCATTGTGCGGCCCCATGCGCCGGATCGCGTCCTCGCAAAACCTCACGGCGCGCAGATCGGAACTCACGAAATGGATTCCGCCGGCGTCCAGTTCCAACCCGACGGCACGCCCTGCCATTCCCAGGTCCAGAACCCGCTCGCGAGAATCGACCGCCGCGGCCGCGAGCAGCGCGGTGATTGACCTATCCCTCGATTTGCTGAAGTTTCCGATCCGTCATTCCCTCCGGACATCCATGTGTCCCGATAACCCGTCGGAGCGAGTTCAGGTGTCTGACCATATCGTCGCTCTCTGATACTTGACGCCCGCCGTGGAAGATGTTGGTATCGCCGATTTCCTGACCGTACATACCTCGTGGCCCCGCAGAGTCGCTCTATGCATGAAATGGACCGATTTCGCCTTCGCATATGGTTCGGACGGAAGTTTCGGCACTTGACATCGGGTGTGTGACTGTCTAAATTAATCTAGACCGTCTAGATGACTAATAAAGGAGGAAAGTCTCAATGAATACGGTTTGGGCGTTGCAGGATGCAAAGAATCGTTTGAGCGAGGTAGTGAACAACGCTGTCCGTGAAGGCCCTCAGACGATTACCCGAAGAGGCAAAGAAACGGCCGTGGTGATATCCATACAGGACTTTCAGCAACTGACGACCTCCAGAGGGTCTCTGGTCTCCTTTGTGCAAAAATCCCCCCTCGCGGGAGCGGGCGTCTGCCTGGAACGGAATCCGGATAAGGGTCGGGAGGTGGACCTTTGAGATACCTGTTGGATACATGCGTCATCTCGGAGCTTGTTAAGAGAAGACCCTCAAGTCGTGTAACGCAATGGATGGAACAACAGGAGGAGCTTTCGCTCTATCTGAGTGTCATCACGTTCGGCGAGATACACAAAGGGATCGGTCGATTGCCAGCGGGACGGAAGCAGCGGGAACTCCGTGAGTGGGTTGAACGACAACTGACCCGGCGATTCAGCGGACGAATCCTGGAGGTTGATCGGGAAGTCGCCGCCCGATGGGGCGAGATCTCTGCGGCTGCGGAAAATGCCGGGCGGACTATACCTGTGCTGGACGGCCTGCTTGCTGCAACTGCCCTGAATTCAGGATTGACGTTTGTCACGCGAAACACCGGCCATGTTCGTGAAACCGGCGTTCCCGTGTTCGATCCCTGGTAGGTGATTGCCGTCGTTGGCTTGATCAGGACGCCGAACTCACCCGCTGCGTTTGAGACGCCCCGTCCGCTTGGCGTACACCTCGGCAACGTGAAAGATCCACAATCCCAACGGGACCATGATTATGCCTGAAACCGTCAAGATGATGAGATCGCCCTGAACATCGGCGACACTCGCGTTGTCCAGCAGCGCGGTCCTGATGGATCGAAGCGCATAGGTTCCGGGCGAAAGGGTGGAAAGCGGCCGCAGCCAGTCGGGGAGTACGGACACATCGTAGTAAACCCCTGATATCAGCAGCACCAGCGTTCCGAAGATGTCTGTGGCGCGCGCGCCTTTCTCCGGCGAAAGAAGTGGAAACACAGCGGCCATCAGCCCCATGCCGAGGAACGAGAGACTGGCCGTGGTCAGAACGGCGACCGCCGTGGTCAGATTCGCGTCCGACAGGCTCAGATCGAAAAACAGAACGGCTGATACGAGGACGATGCCGGACCTGAGAAAACCGTAGACGATCGCGTAGATGCATTGCCCGGCGAGGTGCGTAAGCCTGTAGACGGGAGACATGAATGTGTATTCTATCGTACCTTCCCATCGCTCCCAGGCGACAGCGTCAGCGACTTCGAAGAACAGCAGTCGCAGGAAGTTCCACAGTACGGCGCCCACGATCAGGAAGAGTACCGCCTCCCTCACCTTCTCGGGGTCGTCTCCGCCCATATACACACCGATCAACCCGATCGTCAATGCGTGTACCACGTTCCAGACAACAAAAATCAGCTCCCAACTCGCGTATCGCCTCGCGAGATTGAAATTTCGCTCGATAAACGCTACCGACGCCTTGATCTCGGCGGTCAGCGGGTTCATTCTCCGTCTCCTTCCGCCTCGCCTTCCAGATCGGCATGGGCAAGATCCATTCCCGTCATCTTGAAAAATACATCCTCCAGACTCCCCCCCACGCAGCCGGCGCGGACCTTGAGTTCGTCGACCGTGCCCATGGCGATGAATTTCCCGTGATGGATGATCGAGACCCGGTTGCACACCCGTTCCGCCTCGTCCATGTCGTGCGTTGTCAGGAGAACGGTCGCTTCGTGGCGCTCTCGAATTCCCATCACGTAATCCTGCACCTGTCGTTTTGACACCGGGTCCAGTCCCGTCGTCGGCTCATCCATCAGCAGCAGGACCGGTGACGTCAGGAGCGCGCGGGCGACGGCCACCTTTTGCTGCATCCCGCGTGACAGGTCCTCCACAGGCTGGTCCACCCGGTCTTCTCCGAAACCCAGTTCCGCCAGGATCGCCCTGGCTCGACGACGGCCTTCACGTACGGGAACTCCATACAAACGAGCCGCGTAACTCAGATTTTCCCACGCCGACAGTTTTTTGAAGAAAGCCGCATCCACGGACACCCTGTTGATGCATCGCCTTACACGCATCGCATCCTTTTCAACGTGCAGCCCGAATACATGGGCCTCGCCGCTGTCCGGAAAGACGAGGGTCGAGAGGATTCGAATCAGTGTCGACTTCCCCGAACCATTCGGACCCAGAATCCCGAAGATCTCGCCCCGTTTCACCTCGAATCCAACCCGGTCCACGGCCAGGATATCCCTGCGACGGCGTCTGAATCGGTCCAGAAATCCGTTAGAGCTGCCGGATTCGTTGTCGGGCACCCGGAAGACCTTGGTCAAGTCCGTCGCCCGAACCGCTGGCGCGTCATAATCGATGTCCAACGCAGTTTGCCCCTTCCCGGCAGAGACCGCCGCCCCGTTTCACCAGCACCCGCCCGGATCCTGCCAGTTTTTTCCGCACTCGCAGGCTGCGCGAGCCAGGATTGAAAGCGGCCTCGGAGGACGAAGTCAGTAAATAAAAATGGATGCGCCTTTGCGCATCCTGGTATGGACCAACGTTACGTTGTCCGTAACGTCCGAACCGCCCACGTCCGAGGTGAACGCCCGCTGCGCCCGGTCTGCGACGCGCTCCGTACACCCCGAAGCGAACTTGCGGGCTCAGCGCCCTTTCTGTCCATCGTAGGAATTCTTTTGCGTCACCTGTGTTGAAACCGGCAATCCCGAATCCCTCCAGCCTGCGAACTCCACCATGCCTGTACCGGGATTGACCTTGCCTCCGTAGCCCCCTACGACGTTCGCAATGTTCGAATACCCGGCCTTATCCAACATCTCTGCCGCGTACTGTGAACGCACACCGGACTGGCAGCCGCAGTAGATTTGCGTTTTATGGTCCAGCACACGCTCCACCACGGCCTGGAAATCGGGATTGGGCATCATGCCGCCGGCCGGACTCTGAAAGGCGACCGGGATATTGACAGCGCCCTCGGGGTGGCCCGCGGCGAATTCGGCTTCGGTACGAACGTCCAGGTAAACCGCGTCGGCATCAGCGTCCAGCCCTGCCTTTGCATCGGAAGGGACTACCTGCTCAACTGCCATAGACGAAACCCCTCTTCTCTCATTCAAAGCCGGCGACCCGAACAAACGCATGAGCGCAGCCGTCTGCCGGCGCCTGATTCCAAAAGACCGGATGAATTTGCCCGCCGCCCCTGACCAGCGGAAATATTCACGGCCACAATTGCGGAAAAAGGCTCGTTACCCGGCCGCGAGAGCGATTTACGAACATCAAATATACGTACCCGCACGCCACTTCGCAAGTCTTCTACCGTGAACTGTCGAATTCCCGCAGATCCACCTGGCAAATCTCGAATCCCGCGGCAAAATAAAGCGTGCGGTCTACGATTCGCAGATGGTCTCCCTTCTCGCCGATCAGAGGCACAAATTGGACGTGCTCGCCTTGGACCTCCAATCGACCCACTTCATCGCCTGCCGACGTCCACAAACACCCCGTCTCAGCATCCTGTGCCACCTCCCTGCAACCGACGGGCGCCGCGCCCAGATCGCGCAGGTCTCCGGATTCCGCGTTCCAGGCAAACAAGCTGCCCCGCTGAAGCGCCAACACCGCTCCTGAAGGAAGGATGGCCATCACCCTGGCGGCGCTCTCGCCGTCGTGAATGGCCTGAGCACGACTGATCGTCAGGCGGTCCATATCGAATGCCACCAGGCGGCCGGTGGTCTGGGTGGGCGGCGCGGAATTCGCGTCCGCGAAGATTTCAGTTCCGCAGTAGACCCGGCGGCGGTTTGAATCGACCTGAACGGAGTTTACCTTCTGGTCGCGCACGAGATGGCGCCAGACCAGGATATCGCCGGTTTCTGGATCGATGCGGCTGAGGGCGCCGCCCAGATGTCCGTATTCGGGGCTGGTTGCCATCCAGACATACCGGCCGTCGTGCAGGAGGCCCGTGGGTCTCATCTGGCCTTCATGCTGCGCGCTGGCCAGCACCCGCGGGTTTTCGGGCCAAACCGGCCTTGCATCCGGATCGAATGCGGTCACACTGGATGTTGTGTAGCTGCTCTGCAGAACCCGCCGGGTGACCGGCTCCCAGATGATCTGGTTGATCTGCCCGCCGCCAGGCGCCGCACGGCCGCAATCCTCGCCGGTTCCCGTCTCCATGTCGACGACCCAGAACCGCTGGTTGATGAACGGCGCGCCAACGATGATCTTTCTGTCCGGGACCGGGCACAAGGCATGCGCCGTCATGGGACCGGAAGATTCCAGGTCGATGCGGTCCGTCCGCCCGGTCCGTGTATCGTATCGAAGCGCCACGCCGGACAGGGTCACACCGCACACGTCGGCGTCGCCCCACGGATGCAACGTTACCGGTTCCCCATCCGACCACTCGGGCGCGGCGACGTCCCACTCTTCAGCCTCCCGATCCAGTACGTGAAGGGCGTTTTCAGCAGCGTTGTGGGCATAGAGACGGCCGTCCACAACACAGGCCTTTCCTCCAGGACTCCCGCGTCCTGGACGCGGGATCCACTGGACTAATTCAAAGCCCGGATACGCCATGAAATGGAGTTCGCCGCGGACAAACACCGCAAGTGTCTCGTCGTCCCAAAAGAAGGCATCCGACGTGGAGCCCACGGCCCGGATGTTGTCAGGAGTATGGGATTGTGCGGACATGGTCTCCAGGTTCAGCAATACAAGCCGTGCCTGGGGCACGTCGATGGCGAGAAGGACCCGGCCGTCCGGCGCCTCCACCACGTTATGGCCATAAAGCGCGGTCGGGTACTCCGTGTCGACGGGTCGGAAAACCTTCACCAGCTTGGACTCGCGCCAGTCGTACACCCCCACGTCGCCCGGGGATGCCTCCCAGACCGCGTACCGGTCTGTGACGCAGCCGCCCCACGTGATGGATTTCAATTCGCCGGTTACCAGGTTTTCGAAGCGATCGGCAACGGGATCGTACCGGATCAGATCTCCGTTTCCACATCCCAGATAGAGGCAGCCGTCGGCTGCGGTTCTCAACATATAGGCGCCAGGTATTCCGTCGGGTAGAACACGAAAGCCTTTTGATCCAGTGTCCGGACTCCAGAAGTAGATCCTTCCCCCCGAACTCCCTCCCCAAACGCTGCTGACCAGATGGTCCGCGCCCTGGAACGAGACCTGCTCCACCTCGGCATTGATGAAGGGCAGCCTGCTGTGCGGTATGGGGTAACGTCTGACGGATGCCATTACCTCTCCTGTTCTTCAGTTTGCATTTGTGGATTTCCAGTCATCGTCTCACCAGACTTCACGTTGAAAGCCAACCATAAACTGAGTTAACTCACTGAATTGCAGTTCTCTACAACAAATATATCATGTTCTACTCGATATATCTCCGAACCTCGATCACCTTTCCCAGGATCAGAAACGGATCGCCGTCTTCGCGGGGAATAATGGATTCGAAGGCTTCGTTTTCAGGGTGCAGTTCGACCCGGCCGCCTTTCTCCCAGTATCTCTTGACCGTCGCTTCTTCGCCCACCAGGGCAACGACGATATCTCCCGGCCTGGCGGCATGCTGTCGTCGAACAATCACGGTATCGCCGTGCAGGATGCCAGCCCTGAGCATACTGTCTCCCTGTACCGTGAGCGCGAAGAGTTCCGCGCCGTCGTACCGGGTCTGCTGAACCGGGAGAAAGTCTTCCGGATTCTGAATGGCAGCGGTCAGGTCCCCGGCCTGGACGCGGCCCAGCACGGGGATCAGGTGAGAGGAACGCGCGCTTCCCATCTTCGGCAGCCGGTGGGACCTCGCCTTTCCGGATTCCTTGACCAGCCTGCCCTCCAGCACGAGCGCCTCGAGATGCTGTCGGGCCGACTGCACCGCACGGAATCCGAACGCCCTTTGTACTTCTCGCGTGCTGGGCGGCGTGCCGTTGAGAATCCGCTCTCGTACGAACTCATAGATCTTATCGCGCGTCTGTCCGGGCGGCGTATATGCCATCTTTCATCCCTGAATTTGTACGACGAGAACGTGATGAAGATGAGACCGGGCTTCACGTAAAAAAAAACAGACGAAATTCTGTCTTGTCAAGCGGATTCTTGCGAATTGGACGCAACGAAGGCCATGTTGATCACAGAAATAGACAGGAATCGCGTATTGTGGTCGAATGTGTGAACGTCGTTCTGGCGTTCCCTTGTTCGCGCCGCTAACGTCCTTCGGCGATCCGCTCTATTTGCCGGCGTCGACCCGCTTTGATCGCCGCAATGACGTGAGCCATTCCACAATTGCCGCCCGGAACCCCGTCAGGCCGCTTCCGCGCCTCGACATCCGAATCGCTTCGTCCCGGTCGTCTTCCTCGACGGCGGCATCGTGGGGAGTCGTATCCTCCCCACGATCGGCCTCCGGTGCGTACAGCAACACGGTCGTGTTGTCCTGATACGGTACACCGGCAGCTTCGACTGCCTCAATGAGCGAGCCAACCGCGTCATCCAGCGGTGCATCATGCGTTTCACGCAGAATGCGTGCGATCTTCTTCTCCTTCAGCGTCATCAATCCATCGCTGGCCAAGAGTACACGGTCGCCCTTCCGCAACGCAACCGGTCGGGAAGACACATCGATCAGGTGGATTTCCTCGCCCATCACCGCGGATCGAAGGGCGTGCCGATTGGAGTCCATTTCCGCCTGTTTCGGGGTCATGCGCCCCACCTTCACCAGGTTTGCCAGCACCGGCGCCATGGAGTGATCCGCATTAAGGCGACGCAAGCGGCCGTCCCGGAACAGCCAAAGGGGAGAATCTCCCACGCTGATCCACTCCAGTCCGCGTTGAGACACCACGGCTACGGCCACGGTGGCCCCCATGCCGGTCAATTCCGGGCTTCTGCTCGTCGCATCCGAGAGGGCGTCGTTGGCCGCGTAGAGACAGGCGCGCAGTCGATCCGTGACCGGGCCCTCCATGCGGCTATAGGTCTCAACGTACGTTTTGACGATCATTTTGCTGGCCGTATCGCCGCTGACGTGCCCCCCCATCCCGTCGGCGAGCAGCAACACGTCGTCGGCGCCGGGACCACCACCCTCGATCAGGCCGTAGTCGTCCTCCTGGTAATCCCGGTCGCCGGTTATCTGCCCCGCGGCGAATCTTCCTTCCAGCCGGTTCATTGCGGTCCTCCGTGCCAACGCAAGGACGCTGACGTGTCATCGAGGACACTTGCTCCGCGTTGAAGGGGAGATTGGCCGTCTGCTAAACATCCACGGTTACGTTCCAATGTTCCGTTCATTCACGACTCTTGAAAGAAACGCGCCGTAATGGGTATTGCGCCACCGTGTCGGATTTCCTATGATTCGTTCCGTCGCTCGCTCTTCACAGCAAGGGCACGGCTTGTTCGCCTTTTGCTTCAGGCTGAAAGCTGACGGCTGACAGCTTTCTCTCAGTGCCTGAGTGTCCGGGCAACGCGAAACCCGCTCAGGTTGCTCCGGTAACCGGTCGAGTTCCGGTAACGAAGCGCCGACCGGAGGAACCCTGGACCGTTGAACCATGAACCGCCGCGCAACACCCGCTTCGAGCAATCGCCGGATTCCCGCGCCCCGCCATCGACGGGTGCTCCCGAATAGCTCCCGTTCCAGCAGTCCTCCACCCATTCCCACACGTTCCCGAGTACGTCATGCAGTCCGAATTCATTCGGCGCGTAACTGCCTGCCGGCGACGTACGATAAGCCTTATCGTCACACGACGCAACCGCCCACGAACTGTTATACTGCTGTGCCTCCTCGTCCGCACCGTTCGCATACTCACACTGGTCCTCGGACGATTCACCCCAATAACGCGCTGTCGTCGTACCCGCGCGCGCCACATATTCCCATTCCGACTCGCTCAACAGCCGGTATGAATGTCCGGTCTCTTCCGACAGCCACTCTATGTATTCCTGCGCATCCCGCCAACTTACATAGATCACCGGCCGGCTACCGCGGCCCCATCCTTCGTCTTCAGGAAGATATCCACTACATCCTCCTGAATCTGCGCATGCATCCCACTCATCGAAAGTGACCTCGAACAGCCCCACCGCAAAACGGTAATCGATCCTCACGTCCTGGCGCGGACCCTCGTTGTCGTCCCGGTCCTCCTCACTTCCTGGCGAACCCATGCGGTATGAACCGGACGGGACGATTACCATCTCCGGACACCGCGCACAGTCGCGGAATACCCTGCCTACGGCCAGACGACCGCCTGGCCCGGCCTCCGCGCGCGATGTCGACAATCGACCCTCTGCTTCGGACAGCACGGACGCATCCGCACCGACCGCTCGCAATGAATCCACGTAATCTTCGGCGACAGTGAAATCGCCAGTCGATAACGCGCCTTCGAATCTCTCGCTATATGCGGCTATCCGGGCCTGCCGGCCGCGCTCCGCCTCCCGTTCCAACTGCAACCGCTTTCGTTCAGCGCTGCGCGCGGACCTCAGACGAGCCCCGAGACTTGCCAGGACCGGCGCATCGGGCCGCACCTGTCTGATCCGCGAGATGTATCGCTGAGCCTTCCGGAACTCCTTCCTGGCCAACGCAGCGTCGAATATCCTCTCGTAACGGGCAACTACGCTTTCAAGCCCGGCCGTCGCCGCAGGATGCCCAGGCGACAGCTCCAATACCGCCTGGAACTTCCCCCACGCATTCGCGCCCTCGGGACTTGTCAGCCGGTCCGACGCCAGGTCCTCCTTGGCGCCGGACAACAGTACCGATATCCTTTCGTCAAGTTGACGCGCACTTTCCTCCTGCTCTGCGGTCCCTGTCCCGCTCTCACTCCCGACCTCGGGTTTCGCTTCAACTGTCACTGGCTGGTGCTGCGTCGGATGCACGTATTCGTGGATATAGTAAACGCCAACAGCCAGGAGAACCAATATTGCGACCGACCCGACGAGCAGGCCGCCGATCCGCTTCACCCGACTCAGCGGTAATTCGATACCCAGCCTTGTGAGCGGCCCTTCAGGCAGGTCCCGCGGCGCGCCAGGCTGTTCACCCTCCAGGGCTTTCCGCCAAGCTTCCACGCTCTGCGGGCGTTCCCGTTCGTCCACCCGCAACGCCCGGTCGATCGCCGACAGGAATCCGTGGGTTGCCTGATTCCGGCACCGGTCAACCGCCGGTTCCAATGGATCCACCCGTACGCGGTCCGTCGCATCGTACGGTACCTGGCCCGACAACGCGTGGTAACAGACCGCTCCAAGCGCATAGATATCGGTCCAGACGCCCTGGTGACCTCGCTTCGAATATTGTTCGATCGGCGCATAGCCCGGCGTGATGATCGACGTCACCGAACGGCTCTTCGCCCCGATCGCCTGGCGCGCCGCACCGAAATCCAGAAGAACCGGCGACCGGTCCTCGTCACGAAGAATGATATTTCCCGGCTTGATGTCACGGTGCAGGAAATCGGCGCTATGCACTACCGCCAGGCCGCTCAGGATCGGATACAGTATTTCCTTGAGTTCAGCCTCCTTCAACGCGCGTTTCCTTTGAAGAAACTCAGCCAGGGTCATACCCTCCGCGTATTCCATCACGATATACGCCGTGCCGAGCGCTTCGAAGAATCGGTGCACCTTGATGATGTTGCGATGGTCAAACCGCGCCAGCGTGCGCGCCTCGTCAAGAAATCGATTCAGACCCCATTTGAAATTATCAAGATAATAACTGGCTTTCGGGGCGACGCTGTTGTCGCGCGTACGGGTTGCGATATCGTCCGGCAGGAATTCCTTGACGGCGACATGCTTGTCGAGGTTGTGATCGAAGCCCAGGTACGTTATGCCGAATCCCCCTGTGCCCAGCACCTCTACCAATTCGTACTCCTGGAGCTGGTACCCCTGGGACAGCGCGTTGAGGGGGTGTTGAGCTTCGTTCACGTTGCGTTCCTTGCGGTGGGTTCTGCTGCCGGACCAATCCGTCGGGGGCCGATCCGGTACGCCTGCGTCCGGACCGGTATGCAGCCGCAGCCCGAATCAAACCGGATCTACAATATAATATCACACTTTCTTAAGGCAACCATTGGGTTTCTACCGATATTCGCGTACGATCGTCTCAGGAGATCACCCGGGGTTGACCCTGCCCGTGCATGCGTGATCCGGCAAAATTCGCTGGGGAAGCAAAAGACGTGCTGAGGATGTTGGAAGGACACGATCGTAGAACACGATCGAAATGGGACCACAAACAGACAAGGGGCCAAGCCGTTAGACATAGCCCCTGGACTTCAAATTGACGGACGTTCGACATCCACTACTCGATGATCCACGCGCCGAAGTTTTCGAACTCCACGCCACGGTTGTAACGGGTCTCCGACCACGTGCTGAACTCGAGTACTCCGGTCGCGGGGCGACGGTGGGTCCACCGGTGCAGGTTTCCCTTGAGCCGGTCGCCCGGCTTCGGTGAAGCCATACCCAGCGTCCGCCAGGGAATGGCGAGTTCAGCCGACCATGAATCCGCTTCCGTCCGCGTGGCCGTTCGATATTCCCCGGACCACGTGGAGTCGCGACCGTAAACCTCCCGTCCGGTGGCAATATCGCTTCCGTGTTCACTTAATCCCGTCTCGGTCCGCGCGTCCCAGCGCGTATTCGCGAGATCCAGCCGGATATGAAAATAGGCCTTAATCCCCTCGTCGGCGGCCACGACCACCTCCACCTGATCGGCCAGACCGCCCAGATCGGTAAACATGGTCGGGTGGGTCTTTTCCATCTCGGGTTCATTGCAGCGGAAAGCAACGTAAAGCGCCATATCATCGTACGTCATGAGCGCCTCGGTAACCGTCTCCAGTTCTTTCACCCGTGCCGCGACGTAATTGACGAAGGGTCCCGAACGCCCCGACTCATTCCAGGCCTCGTCAGTCAAATCCCCATCGATGTCAGGTGCAGCGGCGCGCAGGCGGGGAACCTGCAACGCCTTGGGTTGAATCGGCCGTTCCTCGGCCCGTACCTTCCCCAGGTGGCCCTTCCGGGCAATTTCGTCTACGTCAAAACCCAAAGGCCTTCCCTGCGCGACTTTCTCCTTTGCAGACCTGAGGGCGCTTTCCAAAAAGCCGGGCAGGTTCCGTCCACTCCACCAGTCCATGCGCTCGCTGTAGAACCACACGTACCGGTCACTGCTCACAAGCGCCCAGTAAGCATTGTGTTCCACCCAGAGCGCCCGTTCCTCGGGCGTGACGTAGGTCGCCTCGGTATGGGTGGCCATGGTGCCGCACAGATAGTCCCCGTAAACGGCGTGCCCCGCCTGAACCTGCCGGCGGTACTTGCCGCGAAGCTTCGGGGGAATCAACGCCAGTCCCGTCTGATGGATGCCACGATACGTCCGGAAATACTGTGGTTCGCTGTTGTTATAATAGGACTGCTCGTCCCCGTCCACGATAATGGTTTTCGGTCCGGCGGCCTCGAGCATGCCGTTCATGAACGCGGGCAGGAGGCCATAGTAGTCGTACTTGAGAATCGCTTCCCTCCTGGATGGATCGGTCTCCAACGCGGCCTCCTGAACACGAGGCATCGACGTCCAGAAGAGGGTGAGAATCACCGGATCTGGAAATTCTCCCTGGATCCGGTCCATAAACTGCGCGCCCCGATTCCGTACGATCCGCTCGTATTCGGCGAAGCTCTTCTTTTCCCTGTGCTTCTGCCACTCATATTTCCACGCGCAATACGGCCGACCCCAGTATACAAACTCCGGATCGAAAGCAAGGCCCACGCAGCCTCCCACCCTTGCGGCCTTCGCGCACCAGCCGATATTTCGCAGAAACGGGCTGTTCTCGCCCCAGAGCGAATCGTCGAACCAGTCCACGTTGTCGTCGCAGTGGAAGTAGATGAAATTGTCGGTGAATTTACGCCACTCGATCCTTCCCATTGCCTTGATTTCCGCTTCGGCGGCCGCGTCGTCCAGATCCACCATGTAGAACGTATGGCCGAAGGTCGGGCGGATAAAGACCCCGTCGAACGGGCGTTTCTCCATCTCTCGGATGTGTTCCGCCACGTAGCATGGCGGCTTCAGGTCCCACCCCAGCTTGACCAGCTTCTTCGGAACCGTCCCACCGAATACCCTAATCCGTAACGTGACCAACAGCACGAATATCAGCGAGCATACGATGACCGTCCACAGTGTCATATCGCTAACCCTTGTCTGAGTTTGCCGGCGTGCACCGAAAGATCACTCGGTCAAGTGAACTGCCGGGGAAAACGCTCATCGACACCGAAATCGTCGGATTCCGTCGTGCAGACCGGATACAGTAGGCGACAACGCGCCGTTTATTTCAATATATGCGCAGATATTCATGAAACAAGGGTTTACGCCAGATCGGCATAAACCCTTTGAATAATGGTCGGGGCGCCCGGATTCGAACCGGGGGCCTCCTGCTCCCGAAGCAGGCGCTCTACCGGACTGAGCCACGCCCCGAAGTCGACAACTAAAATACAAGAAACCGTTTGGGTGGCAAGGAAATTCTCCAAATCGGAGAGTTGGACACGTTCGGTCCAGACCGCCGCTCCCGCCGGACACAGGGGCTGCGACTGAGACTCAGCGTCGTTTGTCCGACAGCCGATCCAGTACAACCACGATCGCGAAACCCGCCAGCGCAAGTCCCGCGGCGGCGGCGACATCCCCGTCGATCGTCCGGGGCAGGACGTTATTCTGCATTGGAGGCGCCCCGGCGCCGTACAATTCGGCAGGCAACGATACCTCCGATTTCCAGGGCCAGACCTTCCGCAAGGACCCTGCCATCAACCCGGTTAACGCCGCAACGGTAACATTATGGAATCGCTTGAAAATCCAGGCCAGAACACGCGCGACACTGAGGATCCCCACGGCGGCGCCAGACGTGAACACGACAATGGTGAAAAGGTCCCCGTCGTTCAATGCAGCCAGAATGTACTCGTATTTGCCCAGCAGCACGAGGATAAACGAACCGGAGATGCCCGGCAGAATCATCGCCGATATGGCAACAACGCCACAGAAGAACACGAACCAGGGGGAATCCGGCGTCTGAACCGGTACGAGGCCGACCACAACATAGAACAGCAATCCGGCGGCGACTGCGGCGGTCCAGGCGGGAATGCGCCAGGCGACCACCCGCTTTCGCACGACGAAGACGGACGCCGCAACCAGTCCGAAGAAAAACGCCCAGATCAATTCCGGTTGATGCTGGAGCATCCACTGTATACCGCGCGCAAGGGACAACACCGCCAGAAGAATGCCGGTCAGAACGGTTCCGAGAAACCGCCACGGAACCGTATTCAGGGCATCCCTGAATCTGAGGATCAGCAAATATCCGGCGAAGCGGCGATCGAAGGCCCGGATGGAATGGATCAACTCCTCGTAGATGCCCGTAACGAACGCGATCGTGCCGCCGGATACGCCCGGAACCACGTCTGCCGCACCCATACAGACCCCGCGCAGGCCAAGGCCCATATAGGCCCTCCAGCCCGTCCGCTCGAATGCTGGTCCTGAATCTCCCACGCTCTCCCGACCTCCAGGAAGTTACCGCGGTGAATTCCGGATACGCACCCCATTCCAGGGTGACGCGGCGATCCGTACCGACATTCTCCGGCACGCAGACACTCATCGCCACCCGAAAAACAGGGACTCACGATCCACTCGCAAGTCCCTGTCTGAATGGTCGGAGCGACTGGATTTGAACCAGCGACCCCTATCACCCCAAGATAGTGCGCTACCGGGCTGCGCCACGCTCCGATCCGTTTTGCTTCCGCGGCCGGAAGAAACTAAAGGGTATCGACGTCGCCGTCAAGGGAAATGTTTTCCACGGAGATCCACCCTTCAAAAGCCGACGTCGCATGGGTAACCTGACTAACACGAAATGAGACAGCGTTCCGGCGGGTTCTATTCGGTCTTGTAGTATAGAGAGTTGTAGTAACGTTCGGCGATGACCTTGCACAGAATATTCACGACGGCAGCGACCGGGATCGCAACGAGCATTCCAAGGAACCCCCAGAAATGGGCGCCGACGACCAGCGCGAACATGACCCAGACCGGGTGCAGACCGACACGCTGACCCACGACGCGGGGAGACAGAAAATTGCCCTCGATACTTTGAACGACAACGAATACGCCAATGACCTTCAGCAGGCTGCCTGCAGGGTCCGTATCCAATAGTGCGACCAGGCACGCCACGCTGAGTGCGACCGCTATTCCAATGTAGGGTATCAGGTTGAAGAGCCCGGCCATAAGTCCCAGCAGAACGGCGTACCGGATCCCGAACAACATCAGTCCTGTGGCGGTGAGTACTGCAATAAAGCTGCAGACCAGCATCTGCCCGCGGAGATATTGCCCCAGAATCTCGTCCACCCTCGCCAGGAATTCCCCGATAGACGCAGCGTGCCGCCGTGGAAGTATCCGTGCAACAGTTTTGACAATGCGGTCGTAATCCTTGATCATATAAAAGGTCACGAACGGGATCATCAGGAAATTCAGGAGCGTTGCAAGCCCTGAACCCAACCCCCTGAGGGCTGCGGTCGTCTGTTCTGCGAAGAGCTCGCCCAGCTTCGGCAGACGCTCCAGCAGTACCTGTTGAATCTGGCCACCGGGCAGGTTTACGCCGATCGACTGTAACCCATTGAATATTTGATCGTAGAACTGCTTGAGCATCGCGGCGTAGACGGGGACACGCCGGCCGAAATCGAGAATCTCCTGCGTCACAAGGGGAATGACCACGATGCCGATACCTGACAATGCCCCCAGTATGACGACCACTATAAGGGCGATGGCGATCGTGCGCGACATCCAGCGTTCCATCAGACCTACAAGGGGCGACAGCAAATACGCCAGCACGAACGAGGTTACGAACGGCCAGAGCAACCCGGCCAGATCTCCCATCAGCCATGCGCCAAACAGCAGAACCACCACCACCGCAACGCCGGTTTCGAATCTGATCCCCTTCTGGACCATAACCAGAATAGCCAGCAGCGTGAGGCCGATCAGGAACGGGGAGAGGTCCTGATGGAGTACAAAGAGGAAGCCCACAAGAAACAGCAGAATCGCCATGCGAAAGAACAGACCGTCGCCGGACCACCCGGCGGAGTCCGGACCGGATGGCGGACGGCCTGATTTCCGAACCGGACTATCCTCGCTGTCCACCTGTTTTGGTTGTGATTCCGTATCCATGCCGAAATCCGTTGTCAATCACCGTTCCACTCTTGACTGCGCCTCGTTATCCGGGAGGACCAGAAACGTCTCTGACTGGATGTCTACATTGAAAATGCGCAGGTATCGGCTGTGACGAAGTCCACCCACCTCTCCGATCAGCTCAAGGACACCGTCACCGTCGATATCCAGAAATCCCAGACGGTCTCCGAATCCGTCGGCAAAATACCACTCCACGATCAGGGTTTCCAGGTCGACGACCACACCCGTATTCAATGCGACCTCCAGTCCGTAGTCGTCGTCGAAATCCGCGATCACCATACTCTGGGCGTGAATCGATTCTTTCGGTATCACGTCGCTGATACCCTGTTCGAACAGCTCCAGACAGTCGTACACATGGATGTGCATCTCGCTATGACCCAGACTCTTGACCAGATAGACGAGTTCCAGTTGAGGATCATCGTCCACATTTGCGATTGCCATGTGGGTGATATCCTCCTTGATCTGCCAGATGAAACTGTAGTCTTCCGCGCTGTATAGCACAATACGCGTAAATGTGTAGGCGACAATCTCGAATACTCCATCCGCATCTACGTCATCTACGAAGACGCCAAGGACGGCGGATCCCAACGGTTCACTCTTCCACTCCTCGTATCCGCGGCCGTCGACGTATCTGACAACGTGCAGACTTCCCTCCGCGTCTCCGTATACAACCCGCGGGTTTTCCTCGTCGCCGGCCGGAAGAATTCGAACCTGAGGCAATTCATCGATACTTCCACCCCAGCGGATGTGCTGGCTGTCGCGCAGAAGATACCAGTCCGCATTTCCGGCCTGAACCGGCATCTGTGCAGCAATCCAGAACAGCACGGTTATCCAGACGTTGCATTTCATGCCTATCGGTCCGTGAGTTCGGTCAGAATCGAATAAATCTCGGTGTTCGCCCGAATGGCTTCTTCACCGTCTGGTACGGTACGCTGGTGACAAGCCAGACACACCTCCCTTAGTTCGAGTTTATGGCAACTCGTACACTCGTTCACATTGCCGTATGGCGCAAAATATGGCGCCTCCCGCAGATGATAGGCCTCCACGTCGATGCGTCCACCCGGATTTTGGTGCCCGAAGGTACTCGTAATACCCTCTCTCTCGTGGCAGTCCTGGCAAAAAGCTCTGAGTTTGTGGCAGGAGGCGCAGTCCGTAATTCTTCCCGACACCTCCGTTCCGTGGTTACCTCGAAAATCCGATGTGATTGAAATCACCCTGATATGTCGTTCCGGTCGCAAGCTGCCGTATTCTCCGATCAGATCCGGCGTGCCATCGTAATTCACGTCCATATACCCCATTCGATCGCATCCACCGAAATGCCATTCGAAATCGAGGGTTCTTGCATCGATGACCACGCCCGTATTGATGGCAATTTCAAGTTCAGCGTCTTCATCCAGGTTCGCGACGACGATGCTTTCCCCGATCAGCGTCTGCTCGCTCCGCCTCTCCTCCGCCAGATGCCTGCCGTCGTAGACGAACAATCTCGAATCCCGTTCGTCGGATGCGTCCTGCGCTTCGCCAAGGAAGATCAGTTCCAGCTGTGGGTCGCCATCCAGATTCTCGATCGCCATCGTTGAGATCGTCGCATACTCGTCGTCTTTGCTGCGCCAGATCAACCCGTACGTATCCGCATTGTAAATCACGATGTCGCCCCAATGCGAATATGCTACAATCTCGAGGACGTCGTCCGCATTGACATCCGCCACAAAAACCTGAGCAACGGACGATTTCAGAGACTGGCTGACCCACACCTCCCGTGAACGCCCGTCGCCGAGCTCGAGCACGTGCAAGAGTCCCTGACGGTCTCCGTAGACCAGACGTTTTACCGAATCGGCGGCAGCGGGAATGGTCCTGATGGTGCGCATTTCGCCCAGGGCGCCGCCGAAGGGCGCATCTTTGCGCCTGGCCCATCGGAACCATTCCAGGTCGCCCGCGTGCGCAAGGGTCAGCCCCGTGAACAGGCAGGCCAACACCCGGAAACCGTATCGAGCAAACACGTCCCGCACGCCTTACCTCCGCTCAGAACAGGCTCACATCAACATTGAGATAGCGTTTCGGATCTTCCTTGATGTCGTCGATAAGACTGTCAACGGTGGCAAGCGTACGTCGCATATCCATATAAAGTGTTTCGTCGTGGACGAGACGGCCCAGAGTACCTTCGCCGCGGCGCAGTTTACCACTGACCTCACTCAGGTCGGACAGCGTTGTCTCGAGGGTCTCCACCGCCGTCTCGAACTTTCGCGCCATCCCATCCAGCCTTTCCGTCGTACGCCGCATGTTCCCGACGACCCGGCGCACGTCGGGCCGACTCTCGCCGAGAAGGTCCCGTGCGTCGCGAGCGGCCAGGGCCGCGCTGTCCAGCAAGGCCTTAAGGGTCTCGCGATTCTCTGACACAGCCTGCTTCAAGAGCGCCGCGGTGCTGTCCATATTCGCGAGCAGGGCTTCGACATGGTCCAGATTCCTGTCGGCAATAACCGATTCAAGACGCTGCGCCAGCACACCGGCATGTTCCGCCATCTGTTCTATACCGCCTTCCGACGACCCGCGAAGCGTATCGTGATCGGCATACACCCGGTCGGATTCCGTTCCCACCTGCACGTCGATCATCTTACCGCCCAGCAACCCCTCTGCCTGCAACAGTACTTTCGAGTCCCGGGGCAGGTTCCGAAATTCAGCAAAGCCGATGCTGACGAGCGGCAATCCGTGCGAAAGTCCGATTTCGAGGACCTTGCCGGCCCATACCCCCCGGATGAATACCGGATCGCCTGGCTGCAACCCGGGTACGCTTTCGAAAAAGACGTGCAACTGATAACCACCGGCCGCGCCGGCGTAGTTCTCGGACAGCCACGTCGCACCCAGTACGGCCATCGCGATCGCCAGGAATATGACCGCACCCAGAAACAACTGTTTTTCTCGACTGATCATTTGTCACCTGCTTCAGATTTTTCCCTGAACGAACAGGTCGTAAACATCGTTTCCGCTCCTCTCAATCTCGTCCGGTGTCCCTTGAATGGCGGTCTTTCCGTTGTAGAGCAGCGCAAGCCTGTCTGAAATCCTGCGGGCAAGCGGAAGATCGTGGGTAACCACAACCGAGGTTACGTCCAGCTCGCTCTGGAGTTTTAATATGTAATCGCCTACCACAGCAGCCGTTCCCGGATCCAGCCCGGTTGTCGGCTCGTCATAGAGGATAAAATCAGGCGACATTGCAATTGCCCGGGCCAGTGCCGCGCGCTTACGCATGCCGCCAGACAGTTCGACCGGCATCGTCAGCTCCGCTCCAGAGAGCCGAACCGCGTCGAGGCATACACCGACCCGCTCATCGATCTCTCTTTCTGACATCGGGGTATGCATCCTCAGTCCAAATGCCACATTCTCCTTTACATTCATCGAATCGAACAGAGCCGCCGACTGAAACAGAACGCCGACTCGCTTTCGCAGCGCCTTCAGGTCCTTCTTCCCGATGGAGCTCATATCGTGACCGAAGACCGTAACCCGTCCCCGGTCAGCCTGTTCGATCCCGATAATGTGTTTCAGCGTCACACTCTTGCCGCATCCGCTGGGCCCAAGGATGGTAGTAACTTCGCCCCAGCGGACTTCCAGATCCATCCCCTTGAGGACTTCCAGATCATCGAATCGCTTGTATACCGATTCAAAACGGATGGCGACGCCGTTATTGGCCATCTCTGATCTCATTCATTGAAAACGTACGTCGGGAGAACGCGAACTGCAGAACGCAACCGGCTTCAATAAAGTAACGTCTTTGTCAGGAAGTAGTCGAGAATCAGGATTGATGCAGCCGAGATCACCACCGCCGCCGTTGCCGCGCGGCCCACACCCTGCGCCCCGCCCGTCGCCGACAGTCCGGCATAAGAGCCGTAAAAGGTGATCATGCCGCCGTAGACCACGGACTTGATCAGGCATACCACAAGATCGTACGAACTCCAGTCGAGCTTCATCCCCTTCACGAAATCGGCAACCGTGATATCCATCAGATGGATGGACATCATGTAGCCCGCCGAGATCGACGTGCAGGCGGAGAAGACGACCAGCACGGGGATCATCACGATACCAGCGAGAACCCGCGGCATCAGGAGGTAGCCTACCGGATCCACCGCCAGTGAAACCAGCGCATCCACCTGCTCGGAAACCTTCATCGTACCCACTTCGGACGCGATGCCCGCACCCACCTGGCCCGCCAGTACCAGCCCCATGAGAATTGGCGCCAGTTCCAGCAGCACAGAGCGAACAACGATGCTGCCGACCATGTAGTCGGGCACGTAGTCCTCCATCTGGTAGGCCATCATTGTGGATATGGCCATTCCGCTGAAAGCCGAAACGAGGATGACCAGAGACAGCGAATTCACGCCAACCGAGTAACATTGTTCGATGATCTGGCGTCTGTAGAAATAGACGTTCGGCAGTTCGCCAAGAAACCTCCGGAAATACCCGAACATCGAAAAGGTAAGCAATAGAAAACGGGCAGTCTTCATGCCCACGAATTCCAGCAGACGTCTCACGGGACAATTCCTGAAATGGATTGGCCACATTTTGAAGCGGTACACGCCTTCCCGCGCATCGTGCGGCGCAACGAGATTGTACTGTCGTTTCCTGCGTACCGCAAGCTGCGTACTGCATCCTCAATTTAACCATCAAGTACCGTTGAATCAATGACTTTATACTTTTCCCGCGTCACCGGATCCGTGGCCGAAAAGACACGACTCCGCGGCTCGGGCAAGTGCAACAAAAATGCGGGTCAGGGTGAGCCCCTGCCCGCACGGTCCTGCGTCGCTGCCGATCCGGATCAGACCTGGTCCTGCCATGACTCTTCGGCGCGTACGCGCTGCCTGAAATATCGCCGCAGCTTGCCCAGGGCGCGATTCCGGATCTGACGTACACGTTCACGCGTGACGCCCAGTTCCGTGCCGATTTCTCCAAGCGTCCTTCGATCTCCACCCTCCAGGCCGAAATAGGCTCGGATAACGTTTGCCTCCCTGGTATCGAGGCTTCCCGTGAGAGAGGCGTTGATCAGTTCGGTGCGGTCTCTTTCCAGGACTTCCAGATCCGGGTGGGATTCGTCGCAGTCAAGAACCTGCAGCAATGTCTTTTCGCCCTCAGCGTCGACCGGAGATTCCAGAGAGAGGTCCGAACGAGCGCATCGAAGCGCGCGTTCAGCACGCTTTCGACTGATTTTCATGTCTGAGGCGACCTCTTCGACCGTTGGCACCCGCCCCAACTCCTGCGTCATCTGGCCCCATCTCCGGGCCATGCGATCCATGTCCTCCTGCCGATTGGCGGGCATGGACACCGCCGACGTTCGTTTCAGCGCATTCAGTATCGCCTGGCGAATCCACCAGACGGCATAGCTGATGAACTTGTACCCCCGGGTTTCGTCAAACCGGTTCAGGGCTTCCATCAACCCCATGTTGCCTTCGGCGATCAGATCCGAGAGAGGCACGCCGCGGCCCTGGTATTCGAGGGCAACGCTAACGACGAAGCGCAAGTTGGAGGTGACGAGCCGTTCGATCGCCTTGTGATCGCCCTTCCGGGCCCGGGCAAGCGTTTCTGTCTCCTCCTTGCGCGTCATCGGGGGATACCGGCGCAGTTCCTTCAGGTATCGCTGCACGGAGGCGTCATGAGGCAGACGCTTCCTTATGGGTTCCCGGAAGTCCAAAGCTCGCTCCAACCCCCTTGACGACTGTGAAGCCTCCGTCGGGATCCGCCGGCGTTTCCGGAACGGATGTGGACTGACGTACGATTGGAACGACCTGGACACGCGAAAGTTCCACTTTCCTGGGATCCCGGCCGCCAGTCGCGGACGCACTGGCGCAAACACCGGTTTCGCATTCCCGGAACGCCTTCGCCGAATGCCAGTACTCGGATAAAAAAAAGCGAGCCGTCGATTCCTCGACGGCTCGCCTTGAGACGGCATGGTGGGACATACAGGATTCGAACCTGTGACCTCTGGTTCCGGAGACCAGCGCTCTATCCAGACTGAGCTAATGCCCCGCTGGACCCTTGAAATTGGTCAGGCTTTCTTGTGGCGATCTCTTCTGCGACGTTTCTTGCGCTTGTGAGTCGCGATCTTGTGGCGCTTTCGTTTTCTTCCGCAGGGCAATTAATGCTCCTTCTTGTGAGACTGACATGGGTGCGGTACGGTTTCAGTCCGCCTGCTCATCCGTGAGACCTGCCCGCAATTCCCTTGAAGGCTTGAAAACCGGTGCGGGGCGTTCCGGAATTTCAACAACATCGCCGGTTTTGGGATTGCGCCCTATCCTGGGCGCACGGGTCACGACCTTGAACGTCCCGAAACCTCGAATTTCGATGTGCTCGCCATGTTTCAATGCCGCCACAACCGAGTCGAGGAAACCCTCCACCACAGCCGCCGTATCCGATTTCGGCAACCCCGTGGCCTCTGCGATTTGATTGACGATATCGGCTTTGGTCACCGATTCCCCTTTCGAGACTGGCTAATGATTCAACGAAAAACACACCTGTTGAATTGGTTTGGACAAGCGACAAGGATATACAAATGGAATCGCTTTGTCAACAAAAAACAGTCTACTGCCGGGCGCTGCCGATGTACTGCAGTTTGTGAAGCCGGTGGTAGATGCCCTTTGCGGCCAACAGGGCTTCATGGGTGCCCGTTTCCCGGATTTCACCTTTATGTATCACAAGAATCCGGTTCGCGCGCCGAACGGTTGCAATGCGATGCGCGATCACGATTGATGTTCTCGATCGCATCAGTCTTCCCACGGCATCCTGAATCCAGGCCTCCGTTTCGGTGTCAATGCTGGACGTGGCTTCATCCAGGACGAGAACATCCGGATCAAACGCAATAGCCCGCGCAAATGCCAGTAGCTGCCTCTGACCGCCGGAAAGGGTACCGCCCATTTCGGTAACAGCATGCCCGTATCCCCCTGGCAGCCGACTGATAAAGCGATCCGCGTTGACGTCCCTCGCGGCCCGTTCCACACGCTGCTGGGAGATCTCGCGGCTTCTCAAACGGATATTCGCCCCGATGTCCCCTGAAAAGAGGAAGACATCCTGCTGGACGACGCCAACGCGTCGCCTCAATGCCTCCACGTTCCACTCCTTGATGTCGACACCGTCTATTTGAATTCGCCCGCGTTGAATGTCATAGAACCTGCACAGAAGGTTGATAATGGTCGTCTTTCCGGAGCCGGTCGCGCCGACGATAGCCAGGCGTTCCCCCGGTTTCACCACGAACGAAACGCCCTTAAGTACCCAGTCGTCGTCGTTGTATGCGAACCAGACGTCTGAAAACTCGATCTCGCCACGGATCTTCTTCGACCCCGCCCCGTCCAGGCCCGGCTCCGGCCGGGTATCCAGGAGTTCGAATATCCGCTCCGACGACGCCATCGCAGCCTGGAGAATCGCGTACCGTTCGGCGACATCCAGAATGGGCCAGAAGAACCGTGGAATGTACTGCAGCATGGCGACCAGAGCGCCCCATTCGATTTGCGCCCGGACGACATCGCTGCTGCCCTGCCAGATAACCAGCGCGGTGGCAATAGAACCCAACAATTGCATAATTGGAAAATAGAGCGAATAATATAGCGTAGACTCCAGATTCGCATTCAGGTACCGGCCGTTGATTCCGTCAAATCGATCCGCGTGGCGGCCTTCCCGACCAAAGAGCTGCACGACAGACATTCCCGTGATATTTTCCTGCAAATAGGCGTTCAGGCGCGCCAACCGGCTGCGTGCGAGGCGAAATGCCCGCAACATGCGGCCTTGAAACCAGAATGTCACACCGAACATTACGGGCACCGTAGCGCAGACCAGCAGCGCCAGTGACGCATCCATGTAGAACATAAACGCCATTATCGCGATCAGCGTGAAAATATCGCTGAAAACGGCAACGACCCCGTCCGTAAACAACTCGTTGAGCGCGTCCACGTCATTTGTATTTCGGGTCATCAGGCGTCCGATCGGCGTGCGGTCGAAAAACCGTACCGGCAACCGCTGCAGGTGCCCGAATATCGCCTTTCGGATGTCGTACATCACCCACTGACCAACCAGCTGTGTCACCATCCTCTGTGCCACGTCGACCAGGAACTGAAACAGAAGCAGCCCCACAAACACCAGAACGATCGTGTTCAAACCCGGCAGGTCTCCCGGCAGGATGTGGTCGTCCACGGCAATCTTGCTCAGATAGGGTCCGGCCTGCCTGGCCGCCGACGTCACGAGAATCAGAAGGAATGCGACAATTACCCAGATCGTATACGGCTTGAGGTAACCCAGAAGACGCCACATCAACCGGGCATCGAACGGCTTCCGGGTTATTTCTTCTTCGTGCATGTCGCGGTTCGGGTCGGGCATTCAGGGCTCACGCACTCGAGCTGGTGATGATTCCGATGATTCAGATTTCATCCAGTTCGCGGGTCAACTGCTGTCGGCGGTGCATCGCGGCATAGATTCCGCCGTGGCTGATCAGGGTGTCGTGGGTACCGCGTTCGGCAATGGCCCCCTCATCCAGTACCACGATCTGATCCGCATCCTGAACGGTTGAAATGCGGTGTGTAATCAGAATGGTGGTTCTGAACTTCATGGCGGCGCGCAGGCGATTCAATATTCTCTCTTCAGTCTGGGTATCGACGCTGGCAAGCGCATCGTCCAGGATGAGGATCTCCGGTCGACGGATCACAGCCCGGGCCAACGCCGTACGCTGCTTCTGGCCTCCCGAAAGTGTGACGCCGCGTTCTCCGATTACCGTTTCGATCCCCTCGGGGAAACTCGCGAGATCGTCCGAAAGGCCGGCAACTTCGCCGGCCCAACGTACGTCTGTCTCGGTCGCCCCGTCGCTCCCGAGGCAGATATTCTCCCGAGGCGAGTCCGAAAAAAGGAACGTATCCTGCGGAACAAAGCCGATGCAGGCGCGAAGCGTGGCCACAGGGATCTCTTCCACCGGAATGCCGTCGATCAGCACACCGCCCCGAGGCGCCTGAATCAGCCTCGGAATCAGGCGCGCCAGCGTGGTTTTCCCGGATCCTACGCGTCCGACCAGTGCCAGGGTACTGCCCCTGGGGATACGCAGGTCGATGTTTTTCAGAACCGGGACGCCGTTGTACGAAAAGGTAAGATTCCGGAACTCGATCTCACCGATGAGCGCTCCGACTGCCCTGGTCTGCGCCGAATCCTGAATTTCAGGCGTCGTCGAAAGGATCTCCTCAATCCGCTTCATGGACGCCAGACCTCGCTGGTACCGATCGATCATCCAGCCCAGGGTAATCATCGGAAAGATCAGCCTGGTCAGGTAGGCGTTAAATGCCACGAAATCCCCGAGGGTCAGGCGCCCGGCGATCACGTTTGCCCCTCCGATCCAGAGAATGACCGCGAGCGACGCGCCGCTGATCAGAAAGGTCAAGGGAAAGAGAAGACTCTGGATTCGTATCAGGCTGCGGTTCTTTACTAGGTAGTCACGGCTCAGTTCGTCGAACGCCTCCATCTCCACGCGGCCCTGGGCGAATGCCTTGACCACCCGGATGCCGGACAGGTTTTCCTGGACACGCGCGCTGATTCGCGAAAACTGTTCCTGCACGGATCGAAATCCGTGATGGACCCTGCCGGCCAATCGATTCATGACCAGGGCCATCAAGGGCATCGGCAACACCGCAAGAATCGCCAGCTTCCAATCGATCCAGCACATCACCAGCATGCTGAGGGCAAGACCCAGGACCGCGCCAAACAACATGCGCACGCCGAATCCGAGAAACATCCGTACGGCGTTCAGGTCGTTGGTCGCCCGGGAAATCAGATCTCCCGTCGGCGTCCGGTGGAAGTAACCCAGAGACAGCCTCAATAAAGCCTTGAAATAATCCCTTCGAATATCATACTCGACGAGTCGCGAAACGCTGTTCAGGCACCAGCGCATGCCCATTTCCAGCCCCATCTGCGCGAGAGCGAGTCCAACGATCAGCAATACCCAGAAAACAACCTGCTCACCGATGCTTCCCGCCAGGAGGTCGACTCCGCCGGGTGCGCCGTCCAGCCCCTCCTTTACCAGATCGACCGCCTCCCGTAACGCAAGGGGAATCGCGCTGGACGCCAGCTGTCCGATCGACAACAGCAGCAGACCCGTCAGGATACGTTTCCTGTAGGGTCTCAGATGCGTCCAGAAGGGTCTGAATGGATTGAGTGTCATCGGCAAATTCTGTTTCTGATATTCGGCTGACCGCCGGCTACAGGTCGGCGTGCCAACGATATACGTCCAGGTCGACTCTCCCGTTTACGAAAGTCACGCCTTCGGCCTCAAGGAGCCGTTCCTGGACCAGGTGCGCCTTTGCGGCGCCGGTGCGAATGGACACGGTCCCCCGTGCGTTGATTACCCGGTGCCAGGGACACCTGGTGTGGGCCGGCAATGCCTTGAGCGCCTGTCCCACCTGCCTGGGACCCACGCCCACAATTCCGGCGATCTGGCCGTATGTGGCCACGGTCCCTTCGGGAATTCGGCCGACCACCCGGTAAATCCTTCGAAACGTTCGTTCAAATTCCGGCATTTCGTACTCGATCCGTGCGCAATTGACGGATTCTCCCTGATCCGGTCCGCGGGCCGGAAGCGGGCGGCCTACCGGTGCCGTCCATTGTTTCGCAGCAGCCAGCCTTCCAGATATCCGGCAGGGTCCGTCTCAGACTCACATTCCTGGAAGACCCGGACGGCTGCCTGGAGATCCCCACCGACTGCCCGGTATACGTCATGGAAGACATCGACCTTTTCGTGGTAGGTTCGATAGGCCATCATCACCGCGTTGTTCAACCGCCGCCGGGGAAAGCCGGAATACGCGCCGGTCTTCAGGTCCAGCCGGTGGAATCGATGCTTTGCCCGTTCGAAGATCACCTCTCTCTCATTCAGCTTCTCTCCGTACGAGCGTTCCGAATCATAGATCGCCTGGAGTTCCTCCGCGATGTCACGCATGAAACGTCTGAACGTCCGCTCGTCGGACCGCCTGTCCTGCATGTCCGTCACAACAGCTTCCTCCTGTCCGTGACGCTGCTTCATGAACTGCAGGGCGCCAGCTTCTCCCACGAAGGTCGCCAGACTCTCATTGAAGGAGACCCGGCCCGGTATCCATACCGTGGCATGTAATAACTCATGAATGATGAGCTCGGCCAAATCGCCGTCGCGATAACGCAGCATCGTACTCAGGATCGGGTCGGCGAACCAGCCCAGCGTACTGTAGGCGCCAACAGGGCGCAACGATGTATCGAAATTCCGCTCCTCCAGCCGATCCCGTTCCTTCTTTGCCCGGTCCAGATCAAAATAACCCCGGTAGGGAAACCGTCCCACTACCGGGTACGTCCATTGAACGGGCTCGAGCCGGTCCCTTGGCGACGCGGTAAGCTGCCAGGAAACCGGTCCTTCGCCGATGTCGATGTAGGAGGTGTAATTGCGGGAGGGGGCAAGCCCGATCCGTTGTTCCGCGAACCGTCGCACTTCCTCGATGAATTCGAGTCGTTCACGGACCCGCGGATCCAGTCGCGGGTTCCCAAGCATGTTCGAGACGGGCTGCCGGTTCCAGAGCAACAGCGCCTGGCCGCGAACAAGATGCCAATAATATCCGAGTTCCAGGTTGAATCCGCACATCAGGGGCAGAACAACGATCATGATCGAGCGGGTCCGGCTCATCTTGACCGTTCCGCATCCATGAAATAATAGCAGACGATGTGCTGCAGAACCAGATGGATGTCCTCAACCCTCCCCATGTGGTCCGATTCCACCACGATGCAGTGGCACACCAGATCTTTCAGCATTCCGCCGCCGAATCCGGCAAAACCGACTGTGTGGCAGCCCCTCCCATTTGCAAAACGCACGGCCCGGAGGACGTTTTCTGAATTCCCGCTCCCGCTTATGGCCAGCAATACGTCCCCGGGTTCCGCGAAGTTTTTCAATTGCTCGACAAACACGTCCTCGTAACTCAGGTCGTTGCTCAATGCCGTCATCCACTCCACGTTGTCGGTCAGCGGAATCACCTTGAAGCGGACCTCCCGGCCCACCGACGCCCCCTTTCCCAGATCGTTCACGAAGTGGGAGGCCGTACTGGCGCTACCGCCGTTTCCGATAGCAAAAATTCGTCTTCCCGAGTCCCTGGCTTCACGCATGAGTCTGATGACGGACGCGATGTCCGAGGGATTCAGCGAGGACAGGAGTCTTTCATTTTCACTGATATATCGTGCGGCGAAGTTTTCGATGGATTCCATGAGATTCCCCGGCGCCGTCCGGACTCTATCGCAACGCAGTCCGGTCAGTCACGTGTTTTCAATCCCGCCGCGCGCCACGCTTCGTCCAGCCCCCGATGGGTCACGCGTACGGCTTCGCCGGCCGGAAGTTCCCCGACCATCCGGCTGAAGGGTTCCGGCGTCACGGGACCGGCGTACCCGATCTCGTTCAACGCGCCCAGGAAACCTGGCAGGTCGATCACGCCGGTTTCCGAGGGAAGCGCGCGTTCGTGATCGATCTGTTCTGCCACGTCCACTCCCAGCGGTGCATCGTTCACATGGACATGGATGACGTCACGCGGCGCGAGCGCCCTGATATCGGCAAGCGTACCCAACGACGTATACCAGTGCCAGCAATCCAGCAGCAGACCCGCGTTGCCGGTCCCCAGCGCCTCGCAGAATCCAAGCATCCCGCCCATGGAATGTAAAAAACCGTACCGTCTGTCGAGGCGCAGCGTCCTCGGGCCGATGAATTCCAGCCCGAGGCTGCAGCCATGGTCCTTCAACACTTCGCAAATCGGCCGAAGGCGGTCCTGACACCACCGGAACTGCTCGCGGAAGGGCCGTTCGTCGGAAGCCGGGGCAATCCACTGCGAGACCCGGAAGGCGCCCACGGACGCGGCGGCTGCGGCCAACCCGGGCAATGCGTGAAGATCCCGCTCATAGTCCTCGAGGGGACCGTTCCAGGAAACCGGCAATCCCCAGGCGCCGATATTCAAGCCTGCATCGCGGAACAGCCCCGTAACGTGGTCCGCGCCCTTCTCTCGCACACAATCCGCCACCTCTCGAATGTGGACGTCCAGACCCTGAAATCCCGCGGCCCTGGCGAATTCAAGCCCTTCCACCAGCGTCGCCTTGACACCAACGGCCCCTGGCGCCAAAGACTTGAACATGCGTTCCTCCATGGATCAATTCAACGAAACGGCGTGCGCTTTCAGCACATCCGGATTCAGTTCCACTCCAAGCCCGGGTCGCCGTCCGGGCCGGATGCGGCCGTTGACGATTTCTTCGGACGGGAGGGTCAATTCACTTCGCCACGCGATCTCGCCCCATCCGTATTCCAGGATCAGAAAGTCTGGCTGGGTGACCATGACGTGCATACCGGCGCTTACGGCAACCGGCCCGAACGGACCGTGCGGCGCCGTGGGTACTCCGAACGTCTCCGCCATATCCGCGATCGACTTCAGCTTCGCGATACCCCCCACAACCGTTACATCCGGCATGACCACGTCCATCGCCGCGTTCTCCAGCACCTCCCGGAACTCATGTCCCTCCATTCGCCCTTCGCCGCCGGCCGTCCGCAGCCCGCATCGTCTGTTCACCTCAACAACGGCACCCAGTTCAACTTCGGGAACAGGTTGCTCGAACCAATAAACGTCCAGATCACGCAGAGCCGCGGCGGTTTCCAGCGCACCCCTCACGGTAAAGCGGCTGTGGCAGTCAACCAGTAAATCCACTTCCGATCCGACCGCCCTGCGGACCGCCTGTACCCTTACGATGCCGGGCAACGCGCCCGCCGCCGAGTCGATATCTCGATGCATCTCGTCAAAGGGCGCCAGCTTGACGGCATCGAATCCCTCTCCGACGGCCCGGGCGGCCAGGGACGCGAAGTTCTCAGGGCTGCGATCCTGCGATGCCCTGTTGATGTTGGCATAGAGGCGGACATCGTCGCGAACGGGTCCACCCAGAAGTGTGCAGACCGGAACGTCGAGCGACTTTCCGAGAATATCCCAAAGCGCCTGTTCGAGTGCGCTGACGGCGCCGAGCGTATCCCTGTCGCAGCCGGTTCGCGTAAACCGGATCAGGAAGTCTCGAATCCTGCGGGGATCCCTCCCGCGCAGCCATTCGGCCAGTTCCTTCACGGCCCGTAACCTGCCGGCATAGTTCTGCCCGGCACGCATTTCCCCGAGTCCGCGCAGGCCCTCGTCGGTATTTACGTAAACAAAGACCCAGTCTCCGCGGTGATTCACCCTGACGGCGGCCAGATCGACACCTGTAATTTTCATTTCGTCGACCTATGCCCGATAGACTTCGGCGACACGCTCCGCGATCCCGCCCCAGTCGAGCGACCTGGCGCGTTCGAATGCCGCCCTGCCGGCCGCATCGAGGTCACGTCGTCTGATGTCGAGCAGGGCGTTTGATAGCGCCCCGCTGTCCTTCGGGTCGTACAATATCCCCATCGAGTCATCGACCAGTTCCGGAAGGCACCCGATCGCCGGCAGGATTACCGGTTTCCCGAACGAAAGGGCGGCGATTGCGGATCCGGACGTCAGAACCTGTGAAAACGGAAGTACGACGACGTCCGCGGCGTTCAGGTAAATCTGAAAGTCTTCGTTGGGGAAAAAGGAGTGCGTAAACACGCGAATGCGTTCGTCCTCTTCCGCCAGGGCAATGACCCGGTCGGCGTAACTTCCATCGAAAGCTCTTCGGGTCATGATCGCCAGCCGCGTGTCCGCCTCCGCACGTTCACGATAGGAACGGATCAGTTCTTCGATGCCCTTGTATACCCTGGCATTTCCGAAAAACAGGTAAACAAACACGTCCGCGGGCAGATGCAACCGGCGCCGCGCCGCGCCTCTGGAGATCTCGTTGGGGAAGACGTCGATGTAGTTGCCGTGCGGAATGACGTGTACCCGATCGTTTCGATAGAAAAGTCTGCGGGCAAGCCTGGCGCCGTAGTTACAGTGCGCAATCATGTCGTCGGCCAGACTGCCCACGATCAACCGCGCCATATGATCCAGGTCGGGGAAGGGTCGTTCGTGCGGGTACCTGTTGTGCAACGTCCAGACAACCCGGTACCCCAATTCCCTGGCATAGTGCAGATTGTCTGCAAAACGGTTGAGCCGGGTGACCGATTTCTCAAGGGTGTCATCCCGGTAGAACCAGTGAAGCCAGTTCAGGTGCAATACCGCATAGTCGCATCGCGCGTCTTCCAGCCAGTCCCGCCTGAACGCGTAATCGCCAAGCTCGAGGTGGATGCCGAGCCGTGACAGGTCGCGAGCAAGAAGGGGACCATAGGGATTGCACCTGTCCTGCAGCCCCAGGCCGCCGGCTGCGGCTTCCCAGAAGAAAAACGCCCGCACCGTTCAATATCCTTTTTTCTTGTCGATCACGCTCAACAGCGGCTGTCCGGCCTCCAGCCGCTTCAGGTTTTCGCAAAACAGGCTCACAATGCGGTCCTGCCTGTTCGGCGACCCTCCGGCCGTGTGCGGGGTGATCAGGACGTTTTCCATTTTCCACAGTGGATGGTCTCGAGGGAGCGGCTCAACCGGTACGACGTCCAGTCCCGCCCCTGCAATCCTGCCGTGCGCCAGTGCGTCGACCAACGCCTCTTCGTCCATGATTCCTCCTCGCGTTACATTGATCAGCAGTGCACGGGATTTCATGGAACGAAACGCGCGTTTGCCGAAGAGACCCCGGGTATCGGGTGTCAGGGGCGCGCATACAGCCACCACGTCGGACAACGCCAGAAGGTCGTGAAACCGGTCCATCTTCCAGCAGGATGCCACGCAGGCGGGCACATTTACGTCTTCCGGATCCACCGCGACTACCCGCATGCCGAACGCGCCGGCTCTTTTGGCGAGTTCCCGGCCCGTGCCGCCCAGTCCCACGATTCCCATCGTCAGGCCCACAAGTTCCCAACTCGCGTTACGGATCGGCATGCGCTGGTCCCACCCGGGTTTCCGTACGGCCCACGCGATTCCTCGTGTGAGCCCGAGCAACAGTGCCATGGCGTGTTCGGCCAGATGCACGCCGACGGTTCCGCGACCGCTCGTCAATACGACGTTACTGTCGACAAACGACTTGAACAGCTGACCGTCAACGCCGGCGCCCCAGGTCTGTACCCACCGTAAGCGCTCTCCCCGCCGGAACATCTCCGCGCTCAGGCCGCCGAAAACCACCTCCACCTGCGGCATGATTTCCAGCAGTTCGGCTTCGGACTCTGGCATCAACAACTGCACGCCTTCGACCGCAGACGCAATCTCCTCCCTGTGACGATCCGTTAACTCTACGCGCAGCAGGATTTTCATGCCGTTGCCTCAGATCCGAAATGAGAGATTGCCTGCCGGCCCATTCAGAATACCTCCGCTGCGGAGGCGCGAACCGCCGCGGCGAGGGCGTCGATCTTTTCGTTGGGAAACCACGGATTGACGGTGGTCAGCAGGAGTACCCGCTGAAGCAGGTCTTCGGTTCGGGGACACAGTCCGGGTCCGTAAGAGACATCGCCGTCGTACGCCGGAGAATTCCACGGATTCGAGTGGGGCGAAGCCGTGGCCTGGTTCTGGATGGGCGGCCCCAGATAGACCGGCTTTCCGCCGTATCCCAAACCTGCCGAAAACCCTCGAGACCGCAACGCCTTTGCAAACCGTGAGCAGGTGTCTCCATCCTCGAAAATGAGGTCCCAGTGTACCCCGAGGTGGCCGTCTTCGTCGTTCGGCGGCCTGATTCTCACACCGGGCGCGCCGGCGATGGCCTCCTTGAATCGCCGGAACTTGCCGCGCAGCGCCTCGACAACGTCGTCCATCTTCTGAAGCTGCGCGAGCGCAACCGCTCCGGACATCTCGGGCATGCGGTAATTCTCGCCCACGAAGGGTTCCAGGGTTGGCTCGAAGCCCGGAAACCGGGTCTTTTCCCGAAACAGTCCCTGGTCATGGTAGCGAACGGCGCGTTCGTAGAGTTCCGCATTGTCGGACAACACCACACCACCCTCTCCGGACGTGATAATCTTGCCGAACTGCAGGCTGAACGCCCCCAGATCGCCCCATGTCCCGATGGCTCTTCCATTGTAAGTAGCGCCGGCGCTCTGGGAGCAGTCTTCGACCACTTTCAATCCATGCCTCGCGGCGACTTCCATAATGCCATCCATCCTGCAGGGCGTCCCCCACAGATGTACCGGCAGAATGGCTTTCGTCCGGGGCGTGATTCTGGATTCGATGTCATCCGGGTCCAGCGTCATTGAACTGTCGACTTCGGAGAAGATCGGCACGCCCCCGAGAAGGACGACCGCCCCCGGTGTGGCCACAAATGTGACCGGGGGCATAATCACCTCGTCTCCCGGGCCGACCCCCGCGGCGACAAGGGCTACCTTGATTGCAGCCGTTCCGGAAGTGACCGCAAGCGCATAGGCGGAATCCGTCTTCCGCGCAAAGCCCTGTTCAAAACGCGCCACCATGTCCAGGCGGTCGGGACCGTAGTCCCTGGAAAGAGATCGACTCTTTATGACTGCCAGGACCTCCTGAACTTCCTCATCGTCCAGTACGGAAGCCCCGGCGTGCAGATTTCGCACCGGACTCTCCGGTGGCAATGTCCGATTCTTCGCCATCCCGGTTTCTCCCTCGCGTCATGCCGGCCAGGCAGGACGCAGAAAATCGCCGGTTTCCCGCATCCAGCCGGCGAGTTGCGCTCTCAGGTCGTCGCGGGTCCCACGAAAACCCGGTTCCTTTGCGAGATTTCGCAATTCATCCGGATCCGCTTTGCGATCGAAGAGTTGATCGGCATCGCGATGGTGATAGATATATTTGTATGCATCGGTCACCACCCCCCTCGTATGGATCCCGCCCCTGTTATACCCGTTGAACTCGACAAACGCCGCCCCGCCGGCGCCTCTCCGGGCGCCGGTCAGATCCGGCATCAGACTCCTGCCCTGTACCCTTTCCATCGGCGGAAGATCCAGCAGATCCAGAATGGTCGGCGGCAAATCGACGTGATACCCGTTATCCAGCAGTACGTCGATCAGCAGTTGCTCTCCGGCGTTCAGTGTCTCGTACCCCGGGCCGAATGTCGTCGCGCCGTGCGCGTGCGGCCAGCGTCCTGTCATCATGGAAGGGCGTGTGGGCACGCACAGAGGGGATGCGCAGTAAAACTCCTGGAATACAGCGCTTCGTTCGGCCAGCCCGTCGAGGCGCGGCGTTGGAATTCGCCCTCCGTAAGCACCCAGCGTCTGTCGCTGGAGTTGATCGCATAGAATCACGAGGAGATTTTTCTTCTTTCGCATGTGCGTTCCCTGTCCGGCGTCTTCCCGGTATTGCCGTTCAGCGGTTCAATCCGGTTCTACGACCAGTGAGACCGCCAGCCATCCTCCAACCGGGACGATATTCGAAACCAGGCGCGGGTGCTGTGCCACGCGTCGGTTGTATTCCTGGATTCCACGCCGGCCGTCTCCCGCGTCCAGCGCTTCGTGCACATGACCGTGACCATTTGCATTGTCCGCCACGATCAACCCGCCGACCCTCGTGTTTTCGAGAGCGAAATCCAGATACACCGGGTAGTTTTCCTTGTCGGCATCGATAAAGACGAGGTCGAACGGCCCTTCTTCCACCAGATCCTGCATCAATACGGCGCCTTCTCCGACCCGCACGTCAGTCCGATCCGCCAGGCCTGCCGCAGCCAGATTCCTGCGCGATACTTCGGCGTGTTTCGGATCCACCTCGAGAGAAACAAAACACCCGTCGTCCGGCAATGCCCGCGCCAGCCAAATCCCCGAGTAGCCGGCGAGCGAACCGAATTCGAGGATCTTCTTCGCTCCGATCGCTTTCGCCAGCAAATAGAGCGTCTTTCCCGATTCCGGACTGATGGATATGCGCGGGAGCCCCTGAGCGGCCGCGCAGGGCATTACGCTCTTCAGCAATTCGTCCTCACGGGCGAACACCTCCCGCCGGTAGGTATCCAGGTCGGGATATGTCAACTCAGCCACGTCTTCTGCCTCCATTCTACGCGCCCGCATTCGCCAGAAAGCCGCGAAAATCAACAACGCGCCCTTCGTCGGACGCCGCCCCGATTCCCTCCACCATCCCCACGGTGGCCAGATTGCGGTGTCCGCTGAAACCCGGTTCGATGCCTCCCGTTACGTACCGCTGAAACCCGTCCAGCAGGACCTCTTCCGGCGGCGGGGTCTGATCTGGGGCGATGACTTCATCTTCGTCCTTACCCCGGGCGCGCAGGACCAATCCGGAGTCGGTCACTTCCAGGGTACCGCCTTCCAGTTCCAGCCTCAGAGTGGATCCACCTTTGTGCGCGGCAAACGTGCACAGATATCCGCAGGTCGCCCCACCCTCGAATTCGATCCACGCGTGGACACCCGCTCCGCCCTTATAAGGACTCCAGGGCGGATTGAAGCTGTGACCCCATACGCGCACGGGATCGGCATTGAAGAGAAACCTCAGCGTGTCAAGATCGTGTATGCCCCGTTCCCAGAGATAGGCGTGCTCGTCTTCGCCTGAATGGTGAACCCGGGGTCTCCAGCCGTACTTGGTCATCAGGCCGAACACGGGCCGTCCGTAATCGCCCTGTTTTACGAGACGGTTGATCGTGACGTGGGCTGGCGCATACCTGGCGTTCTGACAGACGGCTACCCTCACGCCCATGGCGTCGGCCTCACGTACCACCCGGCATGCTTCCTCCAGGCTCTTGGTAAACGGCTTTTCTACCAGAACGTGTTTGCCCGCACGAACGGCCTGCAGGCACTGATCGGCGTGCAACTGAGGGGGTGTAATGACAACGACGGCGTCTGCCTCGACACCTTCGATCGCTTCGCGCAAAGACCCGTAGCACGCGGCTTCGGGCAATCCGGAATCCTCCCGCGCCGACCTCAGATTGTCTTCGCTTACATCGACGAGCGCCACACTCTGAAAGTCCGTCCGATCCAGCACGCGACGAACCGGCCACCTCCCCCTGCCCCCTACCCCAAGGTGAATAAGACGAATTGGCATGCCGTCTCCTCGAAAATCCGCTTTGCGGGCTGTTTGCGAATGAACATCCGGCTTTCGCACAATATAAGGAACTCGTCCCGTGGCCGCATGGTTTTCGTTTGCCCTGTTGTCACTCAGTACCGACCGTTCTTTATCCGGTTGACATCGACGTTGGAATGCGCTTATCATATCCACTTGCGTCACACAAAGACCTGACACCCACTCCATGATGCAGGAAGAACCCACGATGCTCGACAAAGACGAAACACCGGCGAAATTGAAGAAATCCGAATACAACGAGCTCCGAGAGGGGCTCGAATTGAAGCTGGGAGACCTTCAGCGAAGAGCCAGGTCTCTAAAGATCCCGGTTATTATCGTCTTCGAGGGTCTTGAGGCCTCCGGCAAGGGAACGCGAATCAACAGGCTGCTGCTGGCGCTCGATCCTCGCGGTTTCACCGTGTACCCTACCCATTCTGCCAATGAAGAAGAGCGCAGGAAACCCTTCCTGTGGCGATTTTGGACAAAGATACCCGAGGGAGGGAGAATTGCTATTTTCGACAGGTCGTGGTACGGACGCTTTATGGTTGAAAGAATGGACGAATCGATCTCGGAAGCGGACTGGGTCCGTGCATACAGTGAAATCAGGTCTTTCGAAAGGCAACTTGTCGACGCGGGTACGGTAATTGTGAAGTTCTTCCTGCATATCTCCGAAACAGAACAGCTAAAACGATTCAGAAAGTTGCAAAGTAGCGCGACAACCGCCTGGAGAATAACTGATGCCGACTGGAAGAAAAACGAGAACTACCATGAATATTTGGCAGTGGCCAGGGAGATGCTGCGGGAAACACATTTCGAGTACGCGCCCTGGACGCCTGTAAAGGCCGAAAACTGGCGATCTGCGAATGTCAAGATCTTCAAGACGGTAACTGAAGCCATTGAAGCCAGGATTCGCGGGATCGACGCCGGTGACGTCGCCAACGTGCAGGCTCGTTCAAGACCCGAAGAAAGCCCTGCGAGCCTGTTAAAGGACGTCGATCTATCGCGAACTCTGAAAAAATCCGACTATCGTAAAGCTCTGAAGAAATACCAGACTCGCATTAAGAAGCTTGAATTCGAGATATATCGTAGGCGAATCCCGGTAGTCCTGGTCTACGAAGGTTGGGACGCCGCGGGAAAGGGAGGGAACATCAAACGCCTCGTGGAATCTATGGACCCCCGAGGGTACGAAGTCATTCCCGTTTCAGCGCCCAGCAACTTTGAGCTGAACCACCACTATCTCTGGCGATTCTGGAACCGAATGCCCAAATCCGGACACATTGCCATATTTGACCGTTCCTGGTACGGGCGGGTACTGGTTGAACGAGTCGAGGGATTCTGTTCGGAGTCGGAATGGAAACGCGCCTACCGGGAAATCAACGAAATGGAAGAACACCTGGCGAATTTTGGCGCCGTCATGCTCAAGTTCTGGATGCACATAGACAAAGAAGAACAGCTCAACCGGTTCACCGAACGCAAGAATAACCCGCATAAGCGGTGGAAGTTGGGAGACGAGGACTGGAGGAACCGGGAGAAGTGGGACGCATACGAGGAAGCGGTGGAGGAGATGATCCACCGGACCGGCACACCGAACGCACCGTGGGTAATCGTCGAGTCAAACTCGAAATACTATGCCAGAATCAAGGTGCTGAAAACCGTTACTCGAAAACTGGAGTCGCGCCTCGGCATCCGGCATTGATCCAATATCCGAGGAGAGTCCCGATGCAGGTCACAGAGGTTGAAATCACGTTCCTGGATGTACCGTTTACGCCGCACAGCAACGAACACCTTCAATACTGGCTGCCCCAGTGGCGCATTATCCAGATTTGCCGGCTCACAATGGACAACGGTATTGTAGGTTGTGGAGAAACGGTCCACAACTATACATGGGCCCAGGTACCCGAACGGATCGAAAGCCGCATTCAGGATCGGCCCGCCGGGGAATTGATGTGGGACGACAGTCTGGGCGCAGGCGTTCAAATGGCATTGTTCGACGCCGTGGGAAAAAGCCTTGGCGTACCGGCCTACCGGTTGCTCGGCACAAAGGTCAGGGACTGGTGCCCCATCTCCTGGTGGCACATGGACATGCCACCCGCGGACTGGGCGGAAGAATGTCGTCAGGCCGTGAACGCAGGATACATGAGCGCCAAACTCAAAGCCAGGCCGTGGTTCGACCTGCACGCATCCATTCGAGCCGTACAGGAGGTGGTCCCGGACGGGTTCCATCTCGACTTTGACTACAACGGTACGCTGGGCAATTCCGCAAACGCCGTACCCCACCTGAAGGCGCTGGAGGCCTATCCCGAGATTGCTATGGTAGAAACGCCGATTCCCCAGAGCGACGTGGCGGGAAACCGCCAGATCCGCACGCGGTTCAATCGGCCTCTCGCCATGCATTACGGAAGTCCGCCGGCAATCACAGCTTTGAAAGAGGACGTAACGGACGGCTTCGTGTTGTGCGCCGGCGCGTCGCGGCTGTTGAGACAGGCCGCCGTGTGCGAAGAAGCCAACAAGCCCTTCTGGCTGCAGCTTGTCGGAACGGGGATTACAACTGCGTGGGCGGCGCACCTCGGCGCGGTGCTACCGCAGGCCAGGTGGCCGGCCATCACCTGCATGAACATCTGGGAACATCCACTGATCGCCGCACCCCATGACGTGCGCGGCGGATTCTACCGGGTGCCCGAGGCTCCAGGCCTGGGCGTCGACGTTGACGCTGACGCGCTGGCGCGATACGCAGTTTCTCATGCCTGGGTTGACGCGCCACGTCATCTCTACAGGTACTCCCGTGCGAATGGAGAAGTCACCTGCTACGCATGCAACCGGCAGGATCTCCACCGCATCTACGTTGAAGACGCTCAGCCGATTTCGGAACCCGGTTCGATTCTGACGATTGTACCCGATGACGCGAGCGAAGGATTCGACAGCCGGTATGTGGCGGCGTCCCGATCGCCGGTCAGAGAAAATATCGAACCCTGAAGATTCGAAACACCCGTCCGATTGCACATACAGAAAAAAAGGGGCTTCCATTAAGGACGCCCCTTTTTCCGCATGAACACGTGTACGCGGATCAGCCGACAAAAGCATCGTATATGGCACGTACAGCGTGTTTGTAGTCCGCCTCCTCCACACCTACGATGATATTGATTTCCGATGCGCCCTGATCGATCACCCTGACGTTGACGTTTGCATCGGCAAGCGCGGAGAACAAACGTGCGGCGATTCCGATACGATGCGACATGCCTTCGCCAACGGTTGCGATGAGCGCCAGCCCACGCAGCAGTTCCACGCGGTCAGGCTGCAGGATACGTTGAATATCGTCGACGAGGCGTTCACCTTTCCCGTCCAGCTGATCGTCCCGCATGATCACCGACATGGTGTCGATCCCGGACGGTGTATGTTCGTAACTGATATCGTGTGAAGCCACCACCTCGAGCACCTGCCGGCCAAATCCCTTCTGCTGGTTCATCATCGCCTTTTCGATAAACAGCATCGTGAATGCCGGCTGTCCGGCCACACCGGCAATGAGATCGGCTGTCAATTCCCTCCGGGCCACGATGCGGGTTCCGGGATCTCCGGGCCGGTTCGTATTACGGATGTGGATTGGAATCCCGGCCGCACGCGCGGGAAACATGGCCTCGTCGTGGAAAACCGATGCCCCCATATAGGCCAGTTCGCGAACTTCTCGATACGTGATTTCACGAACCGGCCGCGCATCCGGTACCAGACCCGGATCGGCCATCAGCAGGCCCGATACGTCGGTCCAGTTCTCGTAGACCTCGGCATCGACGGCTCGCGCCACAATAGCGCCGGTGATATCGGAACCGCCTCGTGAAAACGTCCGAGTCGCCCCGTCCGAATCACTGCCGTAGAATCCGGGTATGACGAATATGCCGCTACTACCGACCCGCTCCCGGATACGACGGTGACTTGCAGGATCCAGTTCGCCGTCCGTGCGAAATCGGATGACCTCCGCCGCGTCGATGAAGGTTGCGCCCAGATAGTCGGAGATCACCTGACCGCAAAGATACTCTCCCCTCGAAGCGACATAATCCCTGGATGCTCCGCTGTCGATATTCGCGTTCAGTTCGTCGAGCAACCGGCCGATATTTAGAGAGATGCCCAGTTTTGCCGCCAACTCTTCGTATCTCGCGCGCACCATTGCGAAAGGTTGCGAAAAATCCAGACCCTGCCTTGCCAGTTCGTGGCACAGGTAGAGCAGGTCGGTAATCTTCGTATCCGCATCGTTGCGCTTGCCGGGCGCCGAGGGCACGACGAGTCGCCGTCGTGAATTGGATTCGATAATACGTCTGACCTGTGCGAACTGCAGGTCGTCGGCCAGCGAACTCCCGCCAAATTTGCACACAACGGTTCCCATACCCCGACTCGACCTCCATTAGCGCCCGGTCACCATCCGGTACTCTTCAGTGGCGGACGTGTGCCCGCAATGTCCGATGCGATTCTTTCACGCTACGCGGGATTCCGCTTCTGAATCAGCCGAAGCTCTTTCAGCAACTCCCTCACCGGAGTGAGATTGGGATCGATCCGCAACGCTTCGTTCAACGCGTCGATTGCTTGTTGGAGGTCCGCCGTATCCTTGCGTCGCTCCGACAGCCGCCAGTAACACAAACCGATGACATGGTGCGCCCTGGCTCTGTCCTCGTTCCCAAGGAATTCATAGTCCAGCGCTTTCCTGGCAAGGTCGACGGCTTCCTCGTAGCGTGCGGACCTGAACGTGTAATACGATGCGAATACCCTTGCATGGGCGATCGCGTCGTCTCCGACGCCATATTCCAGCCCCCGGTTCACGACCCGAAGCGCTTCGGCATAGCGTCTGGCGCTTTCGAGCATCCGCGCGACATCGGTCGCCTGCCGGCACAGCTTGTCACGCCAGACCTTGTCGGCTTCTGTCGGGCGAAATTCGTACTTCGACCAGAGACTGTCCTGCAGCCCCCAGACGTCCAGCACGCTCTTTATAATCCAGGGATGGCGCGTCGTTGCGCCGGATCGGGCATTCAGGTAGGTATTGTTGTAATAGTGCCGACCCAGCGCGCGGACAACCGGCGCGTACCCCGGCGCAACGGAATCCGCGCGAGAATACAATGGTACCCACTGGCCTTTTCCGAGAGAATCCGCACCTGCCAGCATGGCCTGGGCTCTCAAGAGCTGGCCATGCCGCACTGCCGCCTTCTTTCCGGACGGTGTATCCCCGAATTCCCTGGCAATCCCGGCGTACTGCCCGATCGTCTGAGGCAGGGAATCCATACTCTCTTCCAGGTCTCTGAAAACGACGTAATACAGCCGCTGCGCCTCTTTCTCCCTGCGCGCGGCTTCGTTTTCGCATCCAGCGCACATTACCAGACACAGGATGACAGGTATCGCTCTCGTCATTACTCATCGCTCCTCGGGTTGAACTCCGACGCACTGATTTTCGCAGGATGACAGGCGCCGGACATGTTGTTCGCAACTTCCTGCGGGCAGTTGGACTCCAGCGGCTGGAAAACGACCGGGCTACTCGATATCGGCGCGAATCGGCATCTCCAATGCGCCCTTCCGGCTGATCTTGTCGATCAATCTCTGATTGAATTCCCGCGCTGTATGGTAACCCTGAATCTTGAGCTGGTAGTTCAATGCAATGGCTTCGGCAATGACGGTGATGTTTTTGCCCGGATAGATCGGTACGGTCACCTGCGGAATTTCCACATCGAGAATCGACACCCAGTCCTCCTCCAGCCCAACACGCTCGTAGGATTCGGTCTCGTCCCACTCCACAAGCTGAACCACAACTTCGACCCGTTTCTGAATTCGAAAAGCGGCGATACCGAACATGTGCCTGACGTTCAGAATACCAAGACCGCGAACCTCCATGTGATCCCGAAGCGTATCGCCACACGTGCCAACCAGGATGCCCTGGAGCTTTCTCGACACCAGTACGATGTCGTCGGCAACCAGGCGGTGCCCACGCTCTACGAGGTCCAGCGCGATTTCACTCTTGCCGATGCCGCTTCGACCGGTAAACAGGAGACCGATTCCGTAAACATCGACGAGAGATCCATGGATGGCGGTCCGGGGCGCGAACACGTCGTCCAGGTAGTAGGAGAAGAGATGGGAAAACTTCGTAGTGGAAAACGGAGTGACCATCAGCGGAATTCCGCGCTGCCCGGCCAGATCCACCATAGTTCGCGGCACCACGTTTCCGTCGGTAACCACCACACAGGGGATGTCGAACTGAAACACCGTCTCCAGAATCGTGCGAAGTCTGCGAGGTGAGAGGCCGTCCAGATACAACATTTCCGAATTGCCGAGTATCTGTGCGCGATCGAACGTAAACAGACCCACAAATCCGGCCAGCACAAGACCGGGTCGGTGCACGTCGCTGGACGTCAGCGCCTTTTCCGTGCTGTCTTTGCCGGCGATCAACTTCAAAGCAAGCTTTTCGCCGAACTGTTCCAGAACGTCGGCGATCGTGATTTCCTGCACACGGCGCTCCTCGATTGAGCGTGGCGGCGAGCCCGAATTCCTGGCGCGCAGAGACACATTCCGTTTGCCCGGGGTTCCGTTGGTCAACCCGCGGACCTACGCACATAACCTGTAAATTAATAGGTTCTTGCAGGATCCGAATATATACCAAAACACAAGGCCTGTCAAGAAGTTGGATTCCATCGATCGGGGACTTCGAACTTGACTTGGTACCGGCCAGAGGCTATACTCGGTACACGGTTTCACAGCCACGACAACCGGTCGGCGGAAAACGAGTACAACACATGCGAATCGTCGCCAGCATCTACCTCGTCTATGTAATCTGTCTGATCTGCCGCAACCTGTTCGTGCGGCGGAAGCTTGCCGCGCCACTGGACAGTCTGCGAGCCAGCCACCTGCATTTCGTACCGATCGGTGTCGCCGCAGGCATCGTCCTTACGATGGACCACGATCTGGCTGCCGTCGTGGAAAACATACAGAGGGAACTGTTGGGTGTCATTCTGGTCTGGATCGGCATCGTCGCGGGTCTTCGGTTCGATTTTCGGCGCCTTGGAAGGCGGGCACCGCGACACCACGCGCTCGAAGGCCTTCAGGTCGCAGGTACAGCCGCCCTGGTCTTTTCGCTGGCCCTGCTGTGGAGGCCGGTGTTGCGGTATCAGATGGGCATTGCCGCCGAACCCGCCCTCGTTGCGCTGCTGCTGGGCGCGCTGGCAACCACACTGCGTTTGCCGGATCGGGTTTTTTACGGCCGATCAGAGCTTGATACCCCCAACATTGACAATGCGCCGGCAGGACCGCTCATCACCAACGCTGCCGCGATGACGCTTCTTACGGTCCTGTATCCATATTGTACGGGCGTCACCGTCGTCGAACTCGGACCGTTCACATTGGTGAACACCAGCAGTTTCGTGGCGCTATACGCGTGTGCGGGTGTTCTTCTGGGGCTGCTGCTGACGTTCGTCTTCAGCACCTTTCAGGAGGACGTCGTTTGCGCGATTATCGCGACCGGTACCGTCGCTACGTTCGGAGGGCTCTGCGCAGGAAAGGCGATTCCGGGGATTGTCGTTGGATTCATTTCCGGCGTCTGGTTCATTAACACGACCACACGGCGGCGGGATGCGCTTGAAATTCTGGAGAAAACCACCGGCATCCTGCAGCCCGTCTTCTTCCTTGCTATCGGCGGACTGCTTGCGACACAGAACCTGCCGATCTTACGATTGACCGCATTCGCTTTTCTGTTTCTTGTAGCGAGAAGTCTTGCCAGGGGCATCAGCCTGACAGTTGCCGCACGGGCGACCCGCTGCCCTCTTTCGCTAACCGAAATCATCGGCTCCGCGCTCAGGCCACTCGGGACATTGTCAGTCGCGTTGGCCGCACAGTTGCTCCTGCTGGATTCGGGGCCGAATCTATACGCCCTTATTGCCGCCATTCTCGTTGCAGCCGCTATCGGGCAGGCGACCCCGTTGCCCAAACCTCGAGACGTTTCCGCCTGAAGCGAATCGTACGGAAGACATCGCATGAGACGGTTTCTCATCTGCGTCATATTGTGCGTTGTTGCGTGGGGAG
The DNA here is from genome assembly GCA_964551635.1 of uncultured bacterium. Taxonomy (GTDB): domain Bacteria; phylum Latescibacterota; class UBA2968; order UBA2968; genus JAAXHE01. The sequence continues at coordinate 44,198 of CAZKDZ010000068.1, forward strand.
CGCAAGACGACTTTCCGCATTCAATCCGGCCGGTTGTATACGCCGGTCTCATGCTTGTCGTGCCGCTTACCCTTGCGGGCACGTTGGCCGGCTCAGCCATTCCGTTTCACGTTATACCCCTTGTGCTCGGTTTCCTGGCCGGCGGATTCGGAATCCGCCACACGGAGGCTTTCGCTGCAACCGCGCCTCTTGCCGAACTGGCCCAGATCTGGGTGGGCCTTTACCTTGGCGCCAGTTTTTCCTACCACCGTTTCCTGAGCAAGAAACTCGGATTGTCCGCGTCAATCTCCATCGGCGCAACGGTGATCCCGGCGTTTCTCGCGTTCTCTTTGTTGCTGGGTTTTCCGGTCGTCCAGGCAATCCGCCTGGGGCTTCTCGCAGGGATGTCGGGTCCAATGATCACGCTCATCTCTCAACCCGATCGACGCGAGGGCCTATCCTTTTCGATCCTCGTTACGACGCTTGGTCTTTCGCTCTGGTTCCTCGTCGACCTCTTCGTACGTACACCGGGCCTGTATCAGGCGGTACCGTCGGCGATCATGTGGGCAGCGGGCGTAGAACTCATCGCGAGGATGACTCACACGGTCAGAACCGGAATGGGCGGACAGGTCCTCTTCGGCGTGATCGTGGCGACGCTTTTCGTCTGCGCTCGAACGATGCATATATCCCCGCTCTTTCTGTCACTCGTGACAGGTGTAGGCGTGTCCGCGAGGTCAGGGAGATCCGGATTTGCGCTGAGGGGAATGGCGCCTCTGTCGGTTCCGCTCTCATACGTTGCGCTCTCGTATTTTGCGGCAGGAGTGGACCTTAACGGCCTCCTGGAAATGTCCGCGTCTCACTGGAAGATTCTGGGCGTCTATGTGGCCGCGATGCTCATTGGCAAGACCTCCGGCGGACTGTCCGCCAGGCGTTGGGCCGGCCTGTACGTTCGAGACTGGTCGCAACTGCTCCCTCAGGGGTTCTTCGTGTTTGTTCTTCTGCACGAAGCGTTCTCGCCTGAGATGGAGCCGGCTGTGCACAATGGGCTGACTGCCGGCGTGGTCCTTCTGTGCGGCATCGTCATCCCGGTACTGACCGCTCCCGTTCTCTACGTGTACGAGCGGATGGATCGCAGCCGCATTCATGCCGCGACGCGTTCGAGCGGTTCGGGAAAGTAAAAAGGCCATCCGCAGGCGGGATGGCCGGGCTACACCAATACACGGAATCCAGTCACTGCTGCCTCTACTGCTAATTCAACCAGCCTGACAAGGAAAACGTCTGCATGACAAATCGTTCCGAAGCCCCATGTGCGGTCACGTTTCCACGCCTTCCAAACTCAATTACGTAACGAAAACTGCCTGCGCTCCGGGTTTCGAACGGCAGTGAAATACCCAGACTCACGCCAAGCTCGTCGATCTGGGAGTTTTCGTTTGTCTTGAAATACAGCGACCTGTAATGAGCACCCGCCGTCAATTCGATGCGGCGACGCGTACTGCGGCTGTCCGGATCTCCGAATCTGTAGAGAACTCCGCCCGCCAGATCGGTGGTATTGTGTCGTCCTGACTCCGTCTTTTTCCAGAACGCCCGTTCGTAATCGAGCGCCGCCAGCCAACGATATCCGGCCCGGTAGGCCAGCCCGATGCCAACGCTGGCCGGCATTTTCAAATCCAGCGTCGAGCGCGTTTCCTCCTCAAACCCTATTTCCGCGAAGAAATTCCTCAAAATGCGTGTCTGCGTGACCGTCGTTGCAGCCCGGGCCGCGGCACCGAGGAACCACTTTCCGGCCCAGTTGTACACGGCGCCAAACGCAGGCTGCGCCCCGCGGTGAGTGCGTACATATCGATCCTCGCTATTGAGGTGTTCGGGAATCTGACGGTTATTGGAATCGAGCAGAAAGGACTTCGAATCTCCGTTGGGCCCGCTGGAACTGAAGTCTTTCGTCCACGTCTCGGTGATCGTCCCGATTGAGATAACACTCAGGTTTCCCCCCAGCATCAGACTTCCCCACCGTTGTGCCACACCGAAGGTGAACGCCTGTATCCCGCCCGTCGCGTTCACCCGCAACTCGTAGGGAACCGCTGTGGAACTGACGACCCTGACGAGGTCGAAATCCAGGTCTGTCAAGGGCTCCAGTCCCGCACCCAGGACGGTACCATTCCGGATGGGCAGCACGATCTGAAATGCGCCAATATCGCCGTCGGAGACAACGTGGCGGCGCTGCCCGTCATCAAGGGAACGCCGCTGCACGAAAAAGCGACTCTGCAGTCCGGCGCGCGAGAATGAGGCCAGAAGCGCAGGGTTCGCCGAACTGAAGTTCTGGCTGTCGGCAAGCGCGCGGCCCGCGCCTCCCATACCCCTGGCTCGCACGTCGACACGACGTTCTGTATCTCCGACTCCATTGAAGGAAAAGATTGATTTGGCGGAGAGCGAATCCGGCCCCGCGCCGAAAACAAGAAAACCAAGCAATACAACTGGAATTCTGCCAGGATGGTTCACAGGTTTCCTCGCAAAAACGTGTCTATGGATCCGGAGGTGTTGAGTAGATCAACTTCAACATCGGGTTATGGAATACGACCCAGTTGACGTCCCAGTTCCGGCTATCGGTGACCGGCGTGCTGAGCGCAAGGCCCACATTACGCGTCGTTCCCGAGAGCCAGCCCTGAACCAGGCTCTGGTCCACGGCGTACGAGGCCGCCTGATTGTCGAACCGCCACGTGTTGACGAGGGAGAACGTGGTATCTCCGGACGCCGGATCGACGTTGATCCGTTCAACTGAAAATACGAAATCACCGAACATGGATTGCGACCGATCGTAGTTCAGCCGCAATTCCGAAGACGTAACCGTCGCTCCCGATGGAATGCTGTCCGGCAGGTCGAAGCGAAACACCGGGCTCAGCCGTACGATTGTAGCCAGAACCAGCATCCCGGGTTCAGGACCGTCCTTCGCCGCCCAGTACGTATCTTCGGACGCAACTGCGACATGTGTATATGTATTACCGTCGATGGAAAACGTCAATCGCATCTCCGGCTGCCTGTTGACGTTTTCAGGAAGGTTATCGTCCCGCGACACTAGACTTGTAAAGAACCGGGCGCCCGGCGCCGGCTGCAGCAGGACGTCGAACGCATTGGCGTCGGGGTTTTCTCGTGCAATAGACCACAGGTACGCCGGCGGCAGATCGATCTGAATCAGGCTGTCGCCCAAAGACGCCGTGGTCGCCCCTTCGATCACGGTTGATGCAAGTACCGATGCGGTGTGTCTGAGCGTATCGACAAACTCGTCCAACTCATTCCACGCCTGATCCGGACGTCGTAGCTCCAGTACTTCGGCGCCTGTGGAGGACGTTCGTTTCCGGATCCTGATCTGGATGGCGAGATCGGCAAGTTCTGCCTCGCTCGAGCCGCCCGCGGCAGACAGGAGCGAGTCGACATCCAACCTGAACCGGAACAGCGAACGGAACACCAGACCGCTCACACGACCGACCATCAGCCTGGAATCGCTCCCGAACCCGCGGCTGAACGTACCCTCGAACCGCGTCGAGCCACCCCTCGAAGGAATCAGCGGAAGTTCGACCACCCGGCCCTGTTCGCGGGAGACCAGATTGGAACCGACCGGATTCTCCTGTCCGCTGCCACATCCTGACAGCAGCGCCGCAATCAGGACTGCCGTGCAGAGTTGATGCCGACACATGTTCACGAACCTCGCGACGTTGCCCTTCACGAGCCCTTCCCGATGAATCCGGTTCTCTACAACGTGTAACGCTCGATTCAATAAATCGTTCCGGTTCGAATGCTTCCCGAGACTCCGTGGATGAAGTTGCTCTACAGACGAGACAGGGTGACCCCTCCCGGAATGATGCCGCCACTCACTATTTCACGGGAGTTGCAAGTCAATGGACCCGTTCTATCAGGATGTCAGCCCGTTGTTCACCGGCGGCAATCGGATTCTTCGGGCATGCGCCTTCCATATCGCCTGGTTGCGCACCTACGAAGCCATCCCGGTCGATCTTGGCAACCATATACATCTCGGGGATCTCGGCCAGGACGATGCCGTCCCCGAACATGCGCGCGACGTCAGACTGGGTAAGGGTGTAGTGGTAGGGAAACGTGGGCATATGCATCCTTTTGAGGGCGTATGGCGGGCCTCCGTCTGCCCTCTCCCGCGCAATGATGAACAGATAGGCACGGTCGGGTAACCTTGACCGCAGTTCCGGCCTGATCCGGATGGTCCCGCGTACTGTCTTTTCGCCCGGCGCACCGGACGGTCTTTGGGCCGCAGAGACGGGTGGATGTCCCGCCGGCAGGGTGGGTCGTCGCGGTTTCGGCGGCGGATGCGCACCCTCCCGATAGTGCTGATCGCAGGCACAAATGACCAGCAGCCCTGCCAGCGTGCGAATGAAAACCGGGATATGCGTCATGAGTTGATGCCGGACGAAAAAAGAACCGGACTTGCGGAAGCCGGACCCGAGGCGCCTGGAGTTGCCTCTTCGTCACCGGGCGTACACGCCATCGAAAATTTCCTCTTCGGTCATGGTCAGAAGCGCCGGCTCGTCATCGGTGACCGCCACGACATGCTCAAAATGCGCAGACGGCAGTCCGTCCCTGGCGGACGCCGTCCATCCGTCGTCGGCGAGTGTGACTTCCGGCCGTCCCAAATTGACCATGGGTTCGATGGCCAGGACGATTCCGCGCCGCAGCCGCGGGTTCTTTTCCAGTGGCACATAGTTGGGTACTGCGGGATCTTCGTGCAGGCTGCGTCCGATTCCATGCCCAACGAATTGGCGTACGACGGAAAAACCGTGCGACTCCACCCACTCCTGGATGGAACCGCAAACGTCCTCCAGCCGGCGGCCTTCATGCGCCCCCTCAATGCCTCTGAAAAGGGACTCACGCGTGACGGTTATCAACTTCCGGATCTCGGGAGTCACGTCGCCTATGGCGTATGAGATGGCCTGGTCTCCATAGTACCCGCTTAATTCAGCGCCAATGTCGATACTGACGAGATCGCCTTCCCGCAGTTCCCTGCGTCCCGGAATCCCGTGGACGACCTGTTCGTTAATCGAGATACACGTAGCCGCCGGGTATCCCTGGTAACCCTTGAAGGCCGGCACGGCGCTGTGGTCGCGGATCGATTCCTCCGCGACCCTGTCCAGTCTGGACGTAGATATGCCGGGCCGGACCCAATCATGCAGGGCACGATGTGCAAGCCCGACAACGCGGCAGGCGTCCCTGATTTTCTCCATTTCCCGTTCCGTGCGGAGTGCAATCAAACTGTCACCTGCTACCGGATATGGATGTTGGTAGTGAGTCGAGAGATTTAAGTTAACAAAAAGGTGTATAAAAACAAGAATTAATGGATTTTCCTGTGGATGAAACGTACCAGGCGGGAGAATCAGGGGAGCCCGAAATGGACTGCAAATACAAGGAAATCCTGGAAGTCGACAAGCCCGGAGCCGTCGAGGTCGTATGTTGAATCTTCTGTGCCGAACGCACCGGCAAAGGCGATAAAATCAGCAAAGTTGACGGCGCCGTCGCCGTTGAAATCTCCTTTCAATGTCTTCCCGATCGTCCATTTCCGACTGACAGATTTCTGCCCTGAGGATACCACGACCGTGACCACGTCATCCCCTTCCGCGGCGGGAACCGTCACGAGCAGGGACGGCCCGGTCTCATCCGCTGAAATGCCGTTTATCGTCCATGCGAAACTCAATTCATCACCATCCGGATCCAGGGCCGTCACTGAGAAACGAACCGTCTCTCCCGAGGCGCCATACACGACCGGGCGGGCCGGGTCGGTATCCCGGATCTCCGGCGGGCGGTCGACATTCTTCACGTGTATGTTCACCCCGATGCGTACCTCGTTGACGCCGTCGCTGACCACGAGCTGAATCTCGTAAGTCCTGTCGCCCTGATTGAATCGCGGGGTCCAGGTCAGGCGATTTTCTACCAGGGTCGCCCCGGCCGGGAGATTTCCGGACGAAAAGGCAAGTGCGTCGCCATCTTCGTCTTCTGCATCGATGAAAATCGACAGCGGCTGTCCTTCCGCTACTGTGGTATCGGAAATCGCGGCCACCACGGGCGGCAGGTTCCCCGAGAGGGTCTGACCGAAGACCGCCCAGGCGACCGAGGGTGTCGCACCTGCCCCCGTGGCGGAAACCTGTACGACCGTCGTGCCGGTTCCAACCGCCACGATTTCAATCGAATCCGTCACCGTGGTGAACGATGAAGGCTCCGCTTGTCCGGGCACGTTGATCGCCCTGCTGCCACTGGCGCGAGCAACGGTCCACGCGACCGGATTTCCTGCAGCGCCGTTCGCGCGGATGGTCGCCCGTTCAGTTTGTACGCCGAGCCGTGCGACGGGAACTTTGCTTTCGCCAACCGTCAACTTGAGAGGATTGGTCTCGCCATCTACTGATTCGACCGGGGCGATCGTATACTCGTAATCGAAATCCTCCCCTTCCAGCGCGCCCGATATCGGCAAGAAGACGATATTGTCGTATTGCCCCGCGTTCGGGATCTCCAGCCTGGAGCGGTTCGGCCGCAACAGACCAACCCCATCGGCATCGATCAGCATGGCCCAGAACTGCCAGTTCCCCCCCCCGGCCAGACTGAAGTCGGCTCGAAGGCCCCCCCGCATCCCCTTCGTCGCCACCTGGATGTAGTCGGCAGCCAGATGATCCACCGTACCGGTACCGGATGTCTGGCCGCCGGATACAGTCGAAACCGTTTTGACCGAAGCAGCGGGCTGATAGAACACGCCCTCTTCGTAAAACCCGTCTCTAGAGCGGATTCCCGTGAAATAATTCCAGATGACGTAACCCGGCAGCGTCTTTGAAAACCCGCCGGTGGGTATTGACGGATCCAATTTCTCTATATCGTACGACGACGCGTTGCGCTCGCCCAGCCCTTCCCACGTCTCCCGAATCGTCCGTCGTCCGAAGACCTGGTCCAGGTAATGGACATAGATGCATGCGCCGTACTGGTGTCCGTCCTGCAGATTGGGCTGCGAGTCGAGGGAAACAGCCGGTGAATCCAGAACGAACCGTGTGTACTGGAAATAATCGTTCACATCGTCGTAAGCCACGTCCTCCATCCAGGTCGCGGTGGCTTCGTGCCACCACGTCAGGTCTCGCGCATTATAGGCGAATTGTATTGCATGAAAGAATTCGTGCGCGACGGTCACGTGCAGACCATCCAGACCCCGGGTCGCATAAATCCGGTCCGTATAGTCATTGTCGACCGTCAGATAGGCAGACGTCACGGGATTACCGAGGCTGTTGGGCCAGGTTTGCCCGTACACGCCTGACGTGCCCAGTTGCTGGATGTACACATCGAACAGGCCATCGCCGTCATCCAGCGGGTCCCGGTATCCCAGGTTGCGGACCTGAAGCTTCCACACGGCGTCGAACGTGGCGGCGACTTCCTCGACGTAGTCGGGCACCCGGTTCCTGTCGGTGTCGGCGGGTGAAACGGCATGCCGGCCCCTCGTATCGTAGTGGACGCGGAAATGACCGCCTTCAGAAACGATGCTGTCCGTCATTGCCGGGCGCTCGAACACATGGGCGAACGCCTGGTGCGTATTCTTGCTCAGACCGGGCCACCGGTTGGCCAGAGCCATAATGACGGGTGTTCCACAAACCGCGTGCTCGTGGAAATAGGGGCTGTCCGTCGGCAGCAGATCGGGCCTGAACATCGCAGCCGCCCGGTTGAAGAGTTCGACCTCCGTTTCACGCGGAACCGGAGACAGATCGGGCGGCGTCCCGGCGTTTGCATGGACCCCGCCCATGAGAAATGAAACCAAAAAGACACGAATTGGCCAATTCATATCGTTCATTCAACCTGTGCCCGTCCTGACCGCGGCACTGCGCGGTGGCCGTCCAGCAGTAACGGACTTCATGTACCCTGCTCGGCGCCCGTCACGTAGATGCTGTCCGACACGTTTACGCCAACGACGTGCTGAGTGTTGCCATCCAGTTCGATGGTCATCGGGCCGTTGAACGGCGCCTTCTCCTGAACGAACAGGGTAACGCCGGGCCGTAATCCAAGCGCCCCCAGATACCTGAGCATCTCGGGACTCTGGTCGTTCACCTGCGCGATCACGACTGCCTCCCCCGGCTTCACCTGCGTGAGAGGGACGCAATCCATATTTTCTATATTTCCGTCCTTGGTGGGAATCGGCGCGCCATGCGGGTCGGTTGTGGGATGGCCGAGAACCCTGTCAATCTTGTCCTCGAACTCTTCAGATATTACGTGCTCAAGTCTGTCGGCCTCCGCGTCGACTTCGTCCCAGTCGTATCCCAATGCATCGGCCAGGTACAGTTCGAGCAGCCGGTGATGTCTCAATACCTCCAGGGCGACGGCTTCTCCCGCGGGCGTGAGTTCGACACCCTGATAGGGTGTATGCTGAACGAGATTCATCTCAGCCAGCTTCTTGATCATATTTGTCGCGGAAGCGGCCGCCACATCCATCCGCTCCGCAACCATCGACGTATTCACGGTTTCCCTGGGTTCGTGCCCATGTTGCAGTTTGTAGATGGACTTCAGATAGTCCTGTGCGGCCTGACTAAGCATGTGTTTCCTTTCGCTGGCCATCCTGCGCGGTTACCTGATCCGGCAGTGACATCAGGGAACCGTCTTCCACAGGCACCTGCCGACGCCGGTAATCGCCTTACCCTGAAACCAACCGCCAGACCTGTGCAACGAGAAAACAGAGCAGGAAACCCATTCCCACGGGAAGAAGCGACGAAATGGACGTCCATTTGACGCTTCGTGTTTCCTTCCAGATCGTAAATATGGTAGTGGAACACGGGTTGTGAACCAGGCTGAACAACATCAAATTGACGGCTGTGAGCAGGCTCCATCCGCCGGAAGCGAAAATCTGCGCTACCGCGGCGTTGGAGTCCAGTTCGAACATAACACCGGCGCCTTCGCCCAGTCCGGTTATTTTTGCGCTCAATACCGTCAACATCAGAATGGTGGGAATCACAATTTCGTTCGCCGGGATTGCGATTACGTACGCCAGCAGGATGACGCCGTTCAATCCGATAAGCAGGCCGAACGGCTCGCTCCAGTTGATAAAATGCTCCGCGAGGCTGAGACCCCCGACAAGGATATTGGAACTCAGCCAGATCACGGCGCCGGCGGGAATCGCGAAGATCACTGCGCGCCACAGGACAATCAGCGTTCTGTCAATAATGGAAGTATAGACGGTCTGCAAAACGCGTGGCGGACGATACGGCGGAAGTTCCAGGCTGAAGGCGGATGCTTCTCCCCGTAGAACCGACCTGGAAAGGCCCCATGAAACGAAAAACGAGAGCAGAACGCCGAATACGGCGACGCCCACAACCGCCCCGGCAGAAACCAGGCCGGCGAAGTGGGCCGGCGCGAGTGCTCCGATGAATATCGTAGCCACCAGTATCTGGGTGGGCCACCGTCCGTTGCAGAGAGAAAAGTTGTTGGTAATGATGGCGATGAGCCGTTCTCTGGGACTGTCTATAACCCGTGTGGACACGATTGCAGCGGCATTGCAACCGAATCCCATGCTCATCGTCAGCGCCTGTTTCCCGTGCGCACCGGCTCTTTTGAACCACCTATCGAGATTGAACGCGACCCGCGGCAGATATCCGAAGTCCTCGAGAAGCGTAAACAGCGGAAAGAAAATCGCCATGGGCGGCAACATGACGCTGACCACCCACGCCATTGCCAGGTAGACGCCGTCAACCAGCAGGCCGTCCAGCCACCAGGGCATTCCAACCGCCGCTGCCAGGGATTTCAACACAGGATGAACAGAGTCGATCAGCAAACCCGCCAGCATCGCGGACGGTACGTTCGCGCCCTCGATTGTCAGCCAGAATACCAGTGTCAGCAGGGACAACATGATGGGGAAACCCAGCCAGCGGCTGGTTACGAGCCGGTCGATCGTCCGGTCCAGATCGAACCGGGCAGCCTCCCCGGTTCGGGTGACAGCGCGATCTGCAATCTGCGCTGCGTTTGCATAGAGCGTTTCCATGAGTGAATCGTGGAAATTGGAACCCACTTCCCACCGAAGCTTCGCCGCCAATCGAATCAACTCTTCGGGACGTTCATTTGCGGTGGAAACCCTCACGCCGTGACCTCCTCTTGCCGCCCCGGGTCCCGGTTCAGATCCCCGAGTTCACCCGAACACACGGCTTCCATGATTCGGGTGTCGCCTTCGAGCAGCCGGAGCGCCACCCACCGCGAGTTCGGCACATTGGGAAACACCTCATCCAGCTGATCCATGAGCGTGCGTACGGCCTTCCTCAATTCAGGCGGTTCGTTTTTGATGCGTTGTGGCCTGCACACCGTCCTGCCTGTCGCCACATCACTCAATACCTGCGTCAACTCAGACATTCCCTCTCCCCGGCGCGCCGCCGCAGGCACGACCGGGACACCCAGATCTCGTGACAGTCGTCGATCGTCCACATGCAGTCGCTGCCGTTTCGCTTCGTCCATCAGGTTCAGACAAACCACCGCGCGGTCGGTTATTTCCAGTACCTGAAGGACGAGATTCAGATTCCGCTCGAGGCGCGCAGCGTCCACGACAACCACCGTGACGTCCGGGCGTCCGAACAGGATAAAATCGCGGGCTACCTCTTCGTCGAGACTGGTGGACAAGAGAGAATATGTTCCCGGAAGATCCACGAGCTTATACCGGTGGCCGCCGAATGCGAAACCGCCTTCGGCCCGCACCACCGTTTTTCCCGGCCAGTTTCCGGTATGCTGCCGTAATCCCGTCAGGGCGTTAAATACCGTACTCTTCCCTGTATTCGGATTTCCTGCCAGCGCCACGACGAAATCCCAGTTCGTCATATTCACGCCGAGCCTGGTCAGGTTGCTTGAATGATGCGCCGGGCAGGCATCGCAGCCGCCGACTGGCTGTTGCACTTCCATTTTCTACACTCCATTCTTTCCCTATGCGCCGGAGCCGAAGTGACTTCCGTTCATTCCACAAGTTGCACACGAACCTGAATCTGACTTGCCTGCTCCTTCCGAAGCGCAATGGTGGCGCCGCGCACCCGGTATGCGACGGGATCTCCAGAAGGACTTCGCATCTCGACCTGGATCCGTGTACCTGGAAGGATTCCCAGATCCATCAGCCGACGCCGTTCCAGACCGCGGCATGATCCGGACAGTCTGACAACACGGCCGACTTCGCCCTGTCTGAGGCCGGACAGCAGTTCATCGGAGGATTCCGCTTCACCTCCGTTGGATACCGCAGAGACAGAAATATGGTCGGCCAGCAGCGGGGCCAGCACATGTTCTTCTCCATCTGCCCAGAAACGCACGCGCTGGGGCAGGACCTCGATTAACTCGATCCGCATCCCGACGTGAAGTCCTTCCGCCGCCAGTTGGGCATAGACGGGCTCCGGCTCGTCTTCAATATGTACAATCACCGCCGCAATGCCGACAGGGTGTTCCGTAAGGTGAGTTCCGCGTTTGGGCGCGATGTCTCCGGCGCCCGTGGGTATGGGGTCTCCATGCGGGTCGTAGACGGGATACCCCATCCTCCTGTCCAGCCGTTCCACGTCCTCGGTGGACAGATCGTGCTCCCGGCGTTCCGCCTCGCTGTGCCAGTCGGCGGCAGCCACCCCCGTCTCCTCGGCCAGATAGTGTTCCCAGAGGCGGTGAACCCTGAGGATGCGAAGCGCATAATCCCGACCCTGCGTTGTCAGTCTGACGCTGCCGCCGACTGGCACAGCGAGGC